>NZ_QDKJ01000010.1:0-173433 GCF_003115815.1 Brenneria roseae subsp. americana
ATGGGGCGAAATCAATGCCACCTGCTATGCAGGTGGTTTTTTACGGCGGCGATCCTGTCGCGCCGAGCGTCGCCCGCTCGCGAGGTTTAAAATTGCTCCCGGCGATGTTGGAGGATGGCGCGTAAAAAGGGGATAACTTGCCGGACCAGTAAGATAATAGTGTGAAGGGAGAAGCAAAATTATTTTTCTCTTTATATACTGACAATAAAGACGGAAGAATATGCCATTCATGAACGACGATATTATCTGCTTTGAACCACGGGTGAATATTGCCACTTAAAACCATAATTTTTTATTTGCAATAATTGAGTTCGGTTATTTTATTTCCACGACCAAAACCGTTTGTCGTGGAAGGAATGGTAGTCAATGTGTACAGGGGATATATGGATGTTGTTATATAAACGAAAAATGCAGAGGCTACTGTGGAGTGCCGGTTGTATCTGGGTATGTAGCCTGTTTCCTTCTTTTTCGGCGCTGGCGGCATCACCCACGGCTTTGTCTGGTGTTGCGCAAAGTCCCGGAGCAGTTTCGATAGAACAAAGTAGAGCGTTATTATTGGCGACATTGCCTAAATCGGTGACGCCAAAATATCTGTCCGACCTGCCATTATTATATGCCAGTCACGCTATGCAACCCATGTGGACTGACAATCGTGCTGTTCAGCAATTTCAACAGCAGCTGGCCGAATTGGCGATTGCCGGGATACAGCCTCAGTTCACCACATGGGTTTCCTGGTTGACCGATCCTCAAATCACCGGTTTTGCTCGAGACATTATCTTATCCGATGCCATGCTCGGTTATTTGCAGTTTGTTTCCGACGTTGAGCGCAATGGCAATAGCTGGTTATACAGCAGCGTGCCTTATCGTTTGCAATCCCCATCAGCAAGTGTGGTCAGCCAATGGCAGCAGTCAATCGCATCGGGAAACAGCGCGGCGTATGTTGCTTCGCTGGCGCCTCAACATTCGCAATACGCCAAGATGCATGATGCATTGAAAAACATGCTGATGGATAATCGCCCCTGGCCGAAATTGAACCTGTCTGAAACGCTGCGTCCGGAACAACAAAGTCAGGAATTGGCAGTCCTGCGTGAAATTCTGCAACGGACCGGCATGTTGACGGCAACAGAGAATCTTGTGTTGTTCAGTGAACAACAGGTGGCCGCGGCGTTATCTGTTACGCCACAGCCTGCACAAGGATCGGAAACGAGCACCCTTGACAGTGCCTTGACGGATCCTGAAAACCGTTATAGCGGCGAACTGGTTGAAGCGGTTAAACGTTTCCAGCATTGGCAAGGGCTGGAGGCTGACGGCGTGATTGGTAAGCGAACGCGCGATTGGCTGAATGTTTCACCTCAGATGCGGGCAACGTTGCTGGCGTTGAATATTCAGCGACTGCGTTTGCTGCCGGATAATGTCAACACTGGCATTATGGTGAATATCCCCAATTACTCGCTGATTTACTATCAGGACGGCGCGGAGCGGCTGTCATCGCGGGTGATTGTGGGACAGCCTAAGCGCAAAACGCCGTTGATGAGCAGTTCGCTTTATAATGTGGTGGTCAATCCGCCGTGGAATGTTCCCACCACGCTGACGCGTCAGGATATTATTCCGAAGGTTATTCGGGATCCAGGCTATTTACAGCGTCATGGCTATACGGTGCTGTCTGGCTGGAGTCAGGATTCAGAAGCGATTGACCCCGCGATGATTGACTGGCCCATGGTTTCTCCAGATCGTTTCCCTTATCGGCTGCGTCAGGCGCCGGGCGTCAACAACTCGTTGGGACGCTATAAGTTCAACATGCCAAACTCGGAAGCTATCTATCTGCATGATACGCCGAATCATAATCTGTTCCAGCGAGATATCCGGGCACTGAGTTCGGGCTGTGTTCGCGTCAACAAGGCATCTGAACTGGCCGCCATGCTATTACAGGATGCAGGTTGGAATAATGCGCGTATCTCATCAACGCTGGATCAGGGCAATACGACTTATGTGCCGATGAAACATCGGATCCCGGTAAGCCTGTATTATTTAACCGCGTGGGTTGCGGAGGATGGTAAACCACAGTTCAGAACAGATATTTACAATTATGATGATACGGCAAGAGCGGGCGCGCACATATTACCAAAAGCGGGTTTATTGCTGTTGTAATTATTGAAAATTGCGCGACTTAGCGAAACCGACGCGAATTCCACTCTCGGGGGGATCATTGCGATCCCCTTCAAACCCATGACTAAAGCGGGTTGACTCACTTTTCATAGGCAGTTAAGGTTCATGGCGGTGCGTTTTGTGTGCCTCCATTTACACCGTTCTTTTAGCCAGGGTAATTCGTTCTATGGAAGACATTGACAATCATCGTCGCAAATGGCTTGCGCTAGGTGGTGCAGCATTAGGTATTGCACTTCTTCCCGGTCAAGCGTTCGCTACTTTATCGACACCCCGACCACGTATTTTAACGCTTAATAACCTCAATACGGGTGAACGCCTCAAAACGGAATTCTTTAATGGCAGAGGTTACAATAAAGAAGAATTGTCCCGTTTAAACCACTTTTTCCGTGACTACCGCGCAAATAAAGTTAAAACGATTGATCCCCACCTTTTTGATCAGCTTTACCGCTTACAGGTGATGCTGGAAACGAATAAGCCGATACAGCTGATTTCTGGATATCGGGCAATCGACACCAATAATGAACTCCGTGCGCACAGCAAAGGCGTTGCCAAACAAAGCTATCATACCAAAGGGCAGGCGATGGATTTTCATATCGACGGTGTTCAACTCGCCAACCTGCGAAAAGCGGCGATAAAGATGCGGGCAGGCGGGGTTGGTTATTATCCTCGCAGCAATTTTGTTCATATCGATACCGGCCCTGTTCGCACCTGGTAGCATTTCGGGTTACGATGGATCATCTCGAAATCATTTACCCTGACAGACAAGGGCGCGGCTGACATTGTTGTCATCGCCGGGTTTTGCGACAGCCAGAGCCTGTCAGGTTGTTTTAAAATGGAGCGGTATGAAATATCAAATAGTCCCTGTGACGGCGTTTAGCCAGAACTGTACATTACTATGGTGTGAAGCGACGAACGAAGCTGCCATTGTCGATCCTGGCGGTGATGCGGATAAAATCAAACGTGCGGTGACGAATGCGGGTATCACGGTAAAGCAAATTTTACTGACCCATGGACATTTAGACCACGTTGGTGCGGCGGCCGAGCTTGCAGAATATTATCAGGTGCCGATCGTTGGCCCCCATATTAAAGATACTTTCTGGCTGGAAGGATTGCCCGCACAGAGCCGCATGTTTGGACTGGATGAATGTAAACCGTTAACGCCTTCGCGCTGGCTACAGGAAGGGGACACGGTTAAAGTCGGCAAGGTTGTGTTGGCCGTATTCCATTGCCCTGGTCATACGCCCGGTCATGTTGTCTTTTTTGATGAAGTTTCACGGCTGGCTCAGGTTGGCGACGTAATTTTTAATGGCGGCGTAGGGCGCACCGACTTCCCACAGGGCGACCATCAGGCGCTGATCTCTTCGATCAAGAATAAACTGTTTCCGCTGGGTGATGATGTCACCTTTATTCCCGGGCATGGACCGATCTCGACGTTAGGTCAGGAACGGAGAACCAATCCTTTTGTTCGTGATGAACCTGCGATTTGGTAGGTTTACATCAGGCACGCATAAAAAAGCCGGCTAAATTGCCGGCTTTTTCGTTAATTGTTATCAGGTTATCCGTTACAGTACCGCGACGATGGCCTCACACAGCGGAGCCATGTTTTCAGGCGTCATGCCTGCAACGTTGATACGACCAGAATTAACGGCATAAACACCAAATTCATCACGCAGGCGCAGGACCTGATCTTTATTCAGTCCGCTGAATGAGAACATGCCATTTTGGTTAATAATAAAAGAGAAGTCCTGTTTGGCGCCTTTCTCCTGTAGCGTATTCACAAACAGCTGACGCATGCGCTGGATACGTTCACGCATTGCCGTCAGTTCCTGCTCCCAGATGGCGCGCAGTGCATCGTTGCCGAGAATGGTTGCAACCACGGTCGCACCGTGTGACGGCGGGTTGGAGTAGTTTGCGCGAATGGCGGCTTTCACCTGGCTGAACGCTTTATCCATGGTCTCGGCATCGGCGGCAACCACCGTACAGGCGCCCACGCGCTCGTTATACAGGCCGAAGTTCTTGGAATAAGAGCTGCAAACGATCAGTTCGTGGTGTTTTGCTGCGAAAATGCGCAATCCTTCAGCATCTTCTTCCAGACCTCGGGCAAAACCCTGATAAGCGAAATCAAATAGCGGCAGCCACCCTTTTTGTACAGAAAGCTCGGCCAGTTTGCTCCACTGTTCCGCGGTGGGGTCGATACCCGTAGGGTTATGGCAACAACCGTGGAAAAGCACCACATCGCCAGCCTGAGCGGCGTTAAGGCTGTTTAACAGGCCATCGAAGTCCAGTGAGTGGTTGGCGGCATCGTAGTAATTATATTCGCAGACTTCCAGCCCGACCGCAGAGAATATGTTTTTGTGATTTGGCCAGGTAGGGTTGCTGATCCAGATGCGTTTCGCCGATGTCTGGTTAGCGATAAAATCGGCCGCGACGCGCAGGCCGCCGGTACCGCCCGGCGTTTGCGCCGTGCGTGCGCGTTTGTCGGTAATGATGCTGTTATGTTTGCCAAACAGCAATTCCTGCGTGCACAGGGCAAAGGCAGGAAGACCATCTATGCCCAAATAGTTTTTTGTCGTCTCGTTTTCTAACAGAAACTGTTCTGCTTTTTTAACGCTGGTCAGTACCGGTGTTTTACCCGTTTCATCTTTATAAACACCAATCCCTAAATTGATTTTGCCCGGACGAGCATCAGCGCGGAAAAGATCGGTCAGCCCAAGAATAGGATCGGCGGGTGCGGCGGAGATATTTTCAAACATTGATAGGGTGTTCCATGACAGAGATTAAGCAAGAATTCCCAGATTACCGCCACCAAAAGCCTTTGCCAACCACTGAATTAAAAAAGAAGGGGAAATAATAAAGGGGGAGGAGGAAACAAAATAAAAGACTGGTTAAAAAGAGATTATGGAGATTTAAACACAGAACAGACAAACAAAAAGACAGGGCCGAAGCCCTGTCTTTTCCGCACGATAAACGGTTAAACCGTTACACGAGGCATAATCAACTTAGAACTGATAAACCAGACCAACAGCAACGGTATCGTCATCATTGAGGCCGTATGCGTTGTCGTCTTTGATCAGGTTGATCTGGTATTCAACAAAGGTAGACATGTTTTTGTTAAATGCATAGGTTGCAGCAACGCTGACGTATTTGGTGATGTAGTCATTACGGTTATTAGCATCATCTTTGGACTTAGCAGACACATAAGCCAGAGACGGAGTCAGACCGAAATCAAAGTTATACTGGGCAACTGCTTCAAAAATCTTGGTTTTATCAGCAAAATCAGTAGCTACTTCGCCAGCACGACCAGAGTCAATGAAGCTCAGGTTACGGGATTCTCCGTATGTTGCTGCTAAATAAACACTATTAGCATCATATTTCAGACCAGTAGCCCAAGATTCGGCTTTTTTGCCACGACCACTCGCCAAGTCATTCTGATCATCAGTACGGTTGCTTGACGCATATGAAGCTATAACGCCCAGACCGATGTCTGATTCGTAAGAAGATGAGATGCCCCAGCCGTCACCGTTCTGTACTCCTTCAGTACGGCCGGTACTGTTGGTGGTGTTGCTGCTGTTTTTACCTTGATATTGCAGAGCAAAGTTCCAACCATCAACCAAGCCGAAGAAATTGCTGTTACGATAAGTGGCAACACCAGTAGAACGGCTGGTCAGGAAGTTGTCAGTGTTGCTCTGGTCTCCACCGAATTCAGGCAGAACGTCTGTATAAGAAATACCGTCATACGCGATACCCTGATTACGACCATAGTCGAAAGAACCAAAGTCAGCGAATTTCAGACCAGCAAAGGCAAAACGAGTTTTATCACTGTTAGCTGAATTGGTACCTTCTGTTCTGTTCCCTCTGAATTCATATTCGAAGCGGCCATAACCGGTCAGTTCGCTGGTGATTTGAGTTTCGCCTTTAAAGCCCAGACGAGCATAGGTCTTATCACCATTATTACCATCGTTATCAGAGAAGTAATGCAGGCCGTTTACTTTACCAGTCAGATCCAGCTTGTTACCGTCTTTGTTATATACTTCAGCAGCATTTGCTGCGCCTGCGGCTAACAGAGCTGGGATTACCACTGCAAGAATATTGCGTTTCATCATTATTACCCTCATTGGTGTTATTCAGACACCTGCCACTGCCATAAAAAATTCCTTACGGAACATTCCTGAAAGTTTGGTGTCTTCCTGTGTCTGAACGCAGTTTTCCATTCACTCGCCAGTTAATCCACCCCGAAAATGCTACTAAGTTCTCAATCGAGTAACCAATGGAAAATTTGTATTACAAAATGTAAATTTTAGGGAACTTTGTGAGGCAGCCCTAAAATTAAAAAAAAAGAGTCGGGAACCCCGACTCTCCTTTTCTACATATTTGTTTTACTTATATTAAATTTTTATTTAGAAACTGGCGTTCCTCGGCGTGCGTGGGAATGGAATAACATCGCGCACATTTTGTACGCCAGTAACATAAGCGATCAGGCGTTCAAATCCTAATCCAAATCCGGAATGTGGAATAGTGCCGTAACGGCGCAGATCGCGGTACCACCAGTAATCTTCTTTATTCAGTCCCATCGCTTCCAGACGGCTATCCAACTGCTCCAGACGCTCTTCACGCTGAGAACCGCCGATGATTTCACCAATTCCCGGCGCCAGCACATCCATGGCGGCAACGGTTTTACCGTCGCTATTCATACGCATATAGAATGCTTTGATGTCTTTCGGGTAGTTTTTAACCACAACGGGGGCTTTGAAATGTTTCTCCGCCAGATAACGCTCGTGTTCGGAAGAGAGATCCACGCCCCAGTAAACCGGATTTTCAAACTGTTGACCGCAGTTCAGCAATATTTCTACGGCGTCACTATAGTCGACCTGAGCAAAATCAGACGTGATAAAGCTTTTCAAACGGCTGACCGCTTCTTTATCTACACGCTCAGCGAAGAACGCCATATCATCCGCACGTTCATCAAGAACGGCTTTAAAGACATACTTCAACAAGTTTTCGGCCAGACCGGCGATATCATCCAGTGAAGCAAAAGCGACTTCCGGTTCGATCATCCAGAATTCAGCCAGATGACGGCTGGTATTGGAGTTTTCTGCGCGGAACGTTGGGCCAAAGGTATACACTTTGGAGAGCGCGCACGCATAGGTTTCGCCGTTCAACTGACCCGATACGGTAAGAAACGCTTCTTTGCCAAAAAAGTCTTCGCTGAAATCTACCTTGCCTTGCTCAGTACGCGGCAAATTTTCCAGATCGAGGGTGGAAACGCGGAACATTTCACCCGCGCCTTCCGTATCGGAAGCCGTAATCAGCGGCGTTGACACCCAAAAGTAACCATTTTCATGAAAGAAACGGTGAATGGCCTGAGCCAGCGTATGACGAACACGGGCAACGGCGCCGATCAGATTGGTGCGCGGACGCAAATGTGCCACTTCACGCAAATATTCGATGCTGTGGCGTTTTGCGGCCATTGGATAAGTGTCCGGGTCGTCAACCCAGCCAATTACGTTGACCTGGGATGCCTGCAACTCAAAACTTTGGCCTTCGCCTGGGGATGCCACGACTTTGCCCGTCACTTCCACGGAACAGCCTGTGGTCAGGCGCAGGACGTCATTCTGGTAATTGGAGAGATTATTATTAACGACAGCCTGTAATGGATTAAAGCAGGAGCCGTCATAAACGGCAACAAAGGAGATACCGGCTTTAGAATCTCTCCGGGTACGTACCCAGCCGCGCACGGTGACTTCGCTGTCAACGGCAACACGGCCTTGCAGTACGTCGACTACAGGCACTACGCTCATAAAATTCTCTCTTCAATTAACTATTGTTTAGAAACAGTGGATGACCCGGAAACGGGTGAATTGCTATGTTACTTGCCGTCGAGCAGGACACAAGCAGAAATCACCGGAATGCAATAAGTTTTATGCATTCCGGCTTATCCGGACTAAAAGTTAGGCAGTCTCGGCCTGGTCAACAGGAATTAACTGGCTTTTCTTATGCGGGGCAGAGCGAATGCTTTGCGCAATTCACACACAAAGGCCTGATCCTGACAAATCGTTTTTCCCGGGCTATCGGACAGTTTTGCGACCGGCTTACCATTGCACTCCACCAGTTTGATGACGATGTTCAATGGCGTTATTCCCGGAATATCGCAAGTCAGGCGAGTGCCGATACCAAATACCAGATTGATACGCGGCCAGAAGTGACGATATAGCTTGAGCGCTTTATCAAGATTCAGATTATCGGAAAACACCAGCGTTTTACTCATCGGATCAATGTCTAAACGCTGATAATGGGCAATCGCTTTTTCTCCCCAATCGACCGGATCACCCGAGTCATGGCGTAACCCTTGATAGGATTCGGCAAAGCGGGTATCAAAATCGCGCAGGAAGGCATCCATGGTAATGCAGTCGGTCAGCGCAATACCCAGTTGATTGGGGTATTCGTTTAACCACATCTGCAACGCCGCACGCTGGCTGTTGGCAAGTACCGGACTGATTTGTTGATGAGCCTGGAACCATTCGTGAGCCTGAGTACCAACGGGCGTCAGTTTTAAACGGCGAGCCAAATCATAGTTGCTGGTGCCGATGAGATACGGAAACTCGGATTGCAGTTTGCTGACGATCCGGTATTGAACGTCGCGTGAAAAGCGGCGGCGGGTACCAAAATCCATGAGCTTGAATTGGCTGATGTCCATATCGGCGCTGATCTGCCGGAAATGGGCCAGCGTTTTATCAAGCTGTGCAATCGCTTGCTCGGCTCCGACCTGCGAAGAGCGGTTCCGATGGACCACTTCGCTGATCACCGCCAGCAGCGGCACTTCCCACAGGATGACTTCCCGCCATGGCCCGGCAATACGAATATCCAGCTTACCGTGGTTATTCCTGATGCTCACCTGCTGTGGATTGAAACGAAATGTTTTCAGCCAGTTCAGGTAATCCTGCTTGAAGAAGGGCAGGGAAGAAAGATAGCTAAGCTCTTCGTCGCTCAGCGACAAAAAGCGCATAAGAGCAACCTGCTCGGTTATCTCTTCAGCATAGGTTCCCAACAATTCATCACCGCGACAGCGGAATTCAGCCGCAACATCGACATGGTAATAGTGGTGATACACGGCTTGCTGCATATGCAGCTTGTAAGCATCGGTATCCAGTAATGAAGTTAGAATCGGGGAAGTGTGCAAAGTCATAATGCGTTACAGCATCCTCGTTAGACGCATATCCACTTTCAGGACAATCGGCAAGGTTCGGTCAGTATACCTTGATTCCCATTTCTTTACCTTATCACAACATAATGGGGCGCCAGAGGCGAGATTTAAACGTGCTATACCTGTCATCTTTCAAATGCAGGTACGTCGGCTACACTAAATTATTCCGGGTCCCTTTCCGGGCCTATCTCTTCGGCGCGACCGCCAACCGCTTTCTTGCCACTCGAAATCTATTGAGTAGATGACGGAATTTATCATTATATTGTCTTGGTAACATCGACGTAACAGGAATAGACTTCATTCCTGAAGCTTATGAGGAGATGGAAACGTTATATGAATCAACAGCTGCAAGTGAAATATCGCCACGACTATCGCGCGCCGGATTATACCATCACGGATATTGCTCTGGATTTTGATCTGCATGCGGAGAAAACGCGTGTAAAGGCAGTAAGCAAGGTGGTTCTGCAAGGGGAGGCGGGAGCGCCGCTCAAGCTGGATGGTGAAGGTCTGACGCTGGTGAGCCTGAGCGTTGATGGCGTGGCGTGGCCGCATTATGAACCACAGGATGACGGTCTGGTACTGACGAAGTTGCCTGCCAGATTTACGCTCAGTATCGAAACCGATATTAATCCGGCGGCCAACAGCGCGCTGGAAGGGCTCTATCAGTCCGGCGAGGCGCTGTGTACCCAGTGTGAAGCTGAAGGTTTCCGCCATATAACCTATTATCTCGATCGTCCAGACGTGTTGGCCAAATTTACCACGCGCATTACTGCCGATAAGACCCGCTATCCCTATTTGTTGTCCAACGGCAACCGTATCGCCCAGGGCGATCTGGAAGGCGGTCGTCACTGGATTGAATGGCAGGATCCGTTCCCTAAACCGTGCTATCTGTTTGCGCTGGTCGCCGGTGATTTTGATGTGCTGCGGGATAGTTTTACCACGCGTTCCGGCCGAGATGTGGCGTTGGAACTCTATGTTGATCGCGGCAACCTCGATCGCGCTGGCTGGGCGATGACTTCATTGCAGAATGCCATGAAGTGGGATGAAACCCGTTTTGGCCTCGAGTATGACCTCGATATCTATATGATTGTGGCCGTGGACTTCTTTAATATGGGAGCCATGGAAAACAAAGGGTTGAATGTGTTCAACTCCAAGTATGTGCTGGCCAAAGCGGAAACGGCCACGGATAAAGATTACCTGAATATTGAAGCGGTCATCGGTCACGAGTATTTCCATAACTGGACGGGCAACCGCGTCACCTGCCGCGATTGGTTCCAGCTCAGTCTGAAAGAAGGGTTGACGGTGTTCCGCGATCAGGAATTCAGTTCGGATCTGGGCTCTCGTCCGGTGAACCGTATTGATAATGTGCGTGTTATGCGTGGAGCCCAGTTCGCGGAAGACGCCGGCCCGATGTCGCATCCGATTCGTCCCGATCAGGTAATAGAAATGAACAACTTCTATACTCTGACCGTGTATGAAAAGGGATCGGAAGTGATCCGCATGATGCATACCTTATTAGGCGAAGAGAAATTCCAGGCCGGGATGCGCCTCTATTTCGAACGTCATGATGGCAGCGCCGCCACCTGCGATGATTTTGTCCAGGCGATGGAAGATGCCTCCGGTGTGGATCTCACCCAGTTCCGGCGCTGGTATAGCCAGTCGGGTACGCCAGTGCTGACCATCCGTGATGATTACGATCCGCAAACACAGCAATACCTGTTGAGCGTCAGCCAGATGACGCCGGTGGGCGCAGATAAGCAGCCCAAGCTGCCGTTGCATATTCCATTGGATATTGAACTGTACGATCAGCAAGGACAGGCGATCCCGTTACAGAAGGATGGGCAACTATTGTCCTCAGTATTAAATGTTACGGAATCTGAGCAAACCTTTATTTTCGATCGGGTTCCCTGCCAGCCAATTCCTTCTTTATTACGTGAGTTTTCCGCGCCGGTAAAACTGAATTATGCCTGGAGCGATGCGCAACTGACTTTCCTGATGCGCCACGCCAGCAATGCGTTTTCCCGCTGGGATGCGGCACAAAGTCTGTTGGCCAATTACATTCGTCTGAACGTTTCCCGCTATCAGCAGAAGCAGGCGCTTTCCTTACCGATGCATGTGGTTGATGCGTTTCGGGGGGTATTGCTGGATGACAAACTGGATCCGATGCTGGCATCCCAGATCCTGACCTTGCCCAGTGAAAATGAGATCGCCGAACTGTTTGACGTTATCGATCCCGTAGCCATTGCTGCCGTGCGCGATGGTATTGTGCGGGCGATGGCGAAAGAGATGGCTGATGAATGGCTGGCGGTTTATCACGTTAATCATGCGCCTCAGTATCGAATTGAGCATGAGGATATTGGCAAACGCGCTCTGCGCAATGTCTGTCTGCATTATCTGGCATTTGGCGATGAGGTGCAGGCCGACAAGCTGGTAACGACTCAGTTTGCTCAGGCTGACAACATGACCGATTCGCTGGCGGCATTGTCTGCCGCGGTGAGCGCCCAGTTGCCGTGCCGTGAGGAATTGTTGTCCCGGTTTGATGAGCGCTGGCATCAGGATGGCCTGGTTATGGACAAGTGGTTTACCTTGCAGGCGACCAGTCCGGCTGAGGATGTGCTTGATCGGGTACGAGAGCTGCTGCGGCATCGTTCGTTCAGTCTGAATAATCCTAACCGTCTGCGTTCGTTGGTTGGCGCGTTTGCGGCTTCCAATCCTGCGGCTTTCCACGCCGGGGATGGCAGCGGCTACCGTTTCCTGACGGAGGTTCTGATCGACCTGAATACCCGCAATCCACAGGTCGCGGCGCGGTTGATCGAGCCATTGATCCGCTTGAAACGTTATGACGCCAAGCGGCAGGCGTTGATGCGTGAGTCGCTGGAACAGTTGAAAGCGCTGGAGAATCTGTCAGGCGATCTGTTCGAGAAGATCGGTAAAGCGCTGCGAGATTAACGCTGTTTTATTAGACCGAAAAAGCCACGCGCGCATTACGTCATGTCGCGCGTGGCTATCGTCATACTGTCCTTTCCCTTCTCCGCAAACGTTTTACTTTCCGCTGCGATAGAATTACCATCACGCCCGTGCGCGAAACCGTATTCCGACTTTGTTTATTTGCGATTGGGATCCCAGGAGACGATATGTTCTATCCCGTTATCAGGAAAGCGTTATTTCAGCTCGATCCAGAACGAGCTCATGAGCTGACCTTTCAACAATTACGCCGTATCACGAACACGCCGTTTGAATTTCTCGTCCGTCAGTCTGTTCCTACCAAACCGGTCACCTGTATGGGGCTGTCATTTAAAAATCCGCTGGGTTTGGCTGCCGGTCTTGATAAAGACGGAGAATGTATTGATGCGTTAGGAGCGATGGGATTCGGATTTATTGAGGTCGGAACCGTTACGCCTCGCCCTCAACCCGGTAATGATAAACCGAGATTATTCAGAATTGTTGAAGCGGAAGGGTTAATTAACCGGATGGGTTTCAATAATAAGGGTGTGGATTATCTGGTTGAGAATGTGAAAAAGACACGTTTTGGCGGCGTATTAGGGATCAATATCGGAAAAAATAAAGATACGCCGGTAGAGCAGGGGAAGGACGATTATTTGATCTGCATGGATAAAATTTATCCTCATGCGGGCTATATCGCGATCAACATCTCTTCACCAAATACACCGGGATTGCGTAGTCTGCAATATGGGGAAGCGCTGGACGATCTTTTGCAATCAATAAAAAATAAACAATCCGAATTACAGACGAAGTATCAGAAATATGTTCCGGTGGCAGTAAAGATCGCGCCGGATCTTTCTGAAGAAGAATTGATCCAGATTGCTGATAGTCTGGTGCGCCATAACATTGATGGTGTCATTGCTACCAATACCACGCTCGATAGAAAACTGGTTCAGGGATTAAATCATTGCGGGCAGACCGGCGGATTAAGCGGTCGACCTTTACAACTGCATAGCACGGAAATTATTCGTCGCTTATCGCAGGAATTATCCGGGCGTTTACCTATTATCGGTGTAGGCGGTATTGATTCCCTGATGGCGGCGCGCGAGAAATTGGATGCCGGAGCGACATTGATTCAGATTTATTCCGGCTTTATTTTCCGCGGACCGGGTCTGATAAAAGATATCGTGACACATATTTAATTATTTCTGCCTTTCATTTATCTCCGGGGGTTTATTTATTCCCCCGGCTAGTCTATATTTTATCCGTTTGCGTTAATAAACTATCAGCATCGACCTGGTTTTTTATTGCAGCATGTTGCAATCAGTCATTTCTGATTCTGGTTCTTTTTTTACGAAAGAACAGAAGAACAAAAGGCGAGGGATAAATAAGATGAAGTTAAAACCCGATGATAACTGGCGCTGGTACTTTGATACCGAACACGATCGGTTGATGTTGGATCTGGCAAACGGCATGTTATTCCGTTCGCGTTTTCCATCTAAAATGTTGACGCCGGATGCGTTTATTGAAGGCGCGTTCTGTGTTGAAGATGCCGCTTTATTTTTTACCTATAACGAAAAATGTCAGAAAATGGCATTAAATCGCTCGCTGCAAAGCGAGTTAATATTAAATGCGCTGGTGGCCAGCCGTTTTCTCAAGCCGTTAATGCCGAAAAGCTGGCATTTTGTTCAGCAGCATGTCGCAAATGATTATTTGCCGCAGACCGGAGATCTGGTGCAAGTGCAGGTTACCGAAAGTCAGGAAACGGCGTGTTTTCTGGTGGCGGAGGCCGGTGATAAAGCCAGCCTGTGTCTGCTGGCGCAGGAGCAATTAACGCTGAATGCGAAGACGATGATACTGGGTGATGCAATCAAAATCATGCATGACCGATTATTGCCCGCCGCCGCGCAGCATACGGCTGAACAAACGTCCTCCGCGTTCCATTATGCCAAAGTCGTTTAACGCCTCTGGCATAACCTACGTTATTGCAGGCTGATATCGCTCTGAGGAATACAGCTACAGGCGAGAATCGCGCCGTTCTTCCCTATTGCACTTTTCTTGAGTGCTGAAACCTCTCCGCTGACCAGCGTCATCTTACAGCACCCGCATATTCCGGCACGACACGAGTAAGGCACGCGAATTCCCTGTTGTTCCAGCTGTTCCAGCAGGATTTGCTGGTTATTTCCCCGCAGGTTTTTCCCCTGATATTGAATGGTTACCGCTTGTTCGCTTTGCGGTTTGACCGTCATGCTTCCGGCAATGTTGCCTGCACCGTAAGGACGCGGCGGTTTGGTCGTCAGGACTTCCAACGTATCGCCAACGCGAATAATACCGCTGTTCCTGGCAATCAGATTCTGACCAAAGTCGACATCGCCGTTTTCGGCGGTGCGGAAGGATTGTAACGTCGCCAGCGGCTCAGAAGACGGATGCTTTCTGCCACGCTCGATGCTGACTGTGGTCAGCACACAGCGGCTACAGGGTTTGGCGACATCAAAAATGACATCGCCAATCCGCACGGTCTGCCAGCTATCTTCGGCAAACGCCGGCGCGCCGGTCACCACCAGATTGGGACGAAACTGCTCGATCCTGATACCGGCCGGGCAGCGCTGACGCAGTGCCTGAAAAGACGCTTCGTTGATCAGGAGAAACGGGTAGCCATCGGCAAAAGAGAGTGGAACTTCAGGGTGTTGCTTAACCCGGCGCGATGGATCGTCGCCGACCCACCTCAGCTGTACCTGACGTTGAAAATAGCCACTCAGCCAGGTGTTAACCGCATCCGGGGCGACCTGCGACGTGAAGTGATTACCCCAGACTTCAGTTGGTTGTGGTGTAGGAATGAAGTCAGTAAAGCGAACGCTGGCGGTTTGCCCATCCGGTGCGGAGATGAACAGCCCGTCCGGTAGCAGTGCGGGAGTGAACAATACCATTTGCGGATATTGGCGGGCAGTAATAAAGGTGCCATCGGTTTCGGTAATCATAAAGGTTCTGTCATGCGCCAACCCGCTGGCGGAGGCCATCGCATGAGACAATTGCAAACCACGCATGGATTTTACCGGATGGATATAAAGCCGCGTTACGCCGATCACTGAACGGTTCCTTGCAGAAGTAAAACGGCAACTTTATGACAAGCGTCCCGGATTAGCTATAATGCGCGTCAATTTTCTTTTTTGGTGCCATTTCCTTTTGGTGATTGTGACGATATGAACGCTTTGTTTGCCAGCACGGCCCGTGGTCTGGAAGAACTATTAAAGAGTGAACTTGAAGCGCTGGGCGCTCAGGCCTGTGCTGTGGTGCAAGGCGGGGTACATTTTCAGGGAGATAATCGCCTGTTGTATCAAAGCCTGCTGTGGAGCCGTCTGGCATCACGTATTTTGCTGCCGCTGAATGAGTTCAAAGTGCATAGCGATTTGGATTTGTACCTCGGCGTGCAGGCTATCGACTGGTCAACGATTTTCGCCGTCGATAAAACGTTTGCCGTGCATTTCACCGGCACTAACGACGATATCCGTAATAGCCAGTATGGCGCATTGAAAGTCAAAGATGCCATTGTGGACAGCTTCAGCCGTAAAACGGGACAGCGTCCGGATGTGGCGAAACAGCAGCCGGATATTCGCATCAATGTCTTTTTACAGCGAGACACCGCCAGTGTCGCGTTGGATCTGAGTGGCGATGGATTACATCAGCGTGGTTATCGCGATCAGGCTGGCCTGGCTCCGCTGAAAGAAAACCTGGCGGCGGCGATTGTGCTGCGTTCCGGTTGGCAAAAAGGCACGCCGATGGTCGATCCGATGTGTGGTTCCGGTACGCTCCTGATTGAGGCGGCGATGATCGCGGCCGATCGAGCCCCCGGCCTGCATCGTACCCATTGGGGCTTTAATGCCTGGTTGCGGCACGATGCCGAACTGTGGCGTGATGTGACGGCGCAAGCGCAGGATCGGGCGCGTTTGGGGCTGCGTGAAACCTCCTCTCGCTTTTTTGGCTCCGATAACGATCGCCGGGTGATTGAGATTGCCAGAGCCAATGCCCGTCGTGCTGGCGTTGCTGAATTAATCACTTTTGCGGTGAAAGATGCCGCTCAGATCCAGAATCCGTTACCAGAAGGGCCGAAGGGAACGGTAGTCAGCAACCCGCCATACGGTGAGCGACTGGAAAGCGAACCGGCATTGATTGCGCTGCACAACCTGCTGGGACGCAAGATGAAAAGCGATTTTGGCGGCTGGCAGCTGTCGTTATTCAGCGCCTCGCCGGAACTGCTTAGCTGTCTGCAATTGCGTGCAGAACGCCAGTTCAAGGCTAAAAATGGTCCGCTGGACTGTGTGCAGAAAAATTATCAGCTCGCCGAGAGCCAGAACGAAACCCGCGGTCAAATTGCCGAGGATTTTGCCAACCGCCTGCGTAAAAACCTGCGCAAGCTGGAGAAATGGGCGAAGCAGCAGGGGATTGAGTGTTATCGTCTGTACGATGCTGACCTGCCGGAGTACAACGTGGCGGTCGATCGCTACGGTAGTTGGGTGGTCGTACAGGAGTATGCGCCGCCGAAAACCATTGATGCACAGAAGGTGCGTCAGCGCCTGTTTGATGTGATTAATGCGACGCTGAGCGTGTTGGAATTGCCATCCAATCGACTGATTTTGAAAACCCGGGAACGCCAGAAAGGAAAAAGTCAGTATGAGAAACTGGCGCAAAAGGGCGAATTTTTGCTGATAGAAGAGTATAACGCCAAACTGTGGGTCAACCTGACCGATTATCTGGATACCGGGCTGTTCCTCGATCACCGTATTGCCCGCAAAATGCTGGGCGAAATGAGCAATGGGAAAGATTTCCTCAACCTGTTTGCCTATACCGGTACGGCCAGCGTCCATGCCGGCCTGGGCGGGGCTCGAACCACCACCACGGTGGATATGTCGCGCACTTATCTGGAGTGGGCGGAAAAAAATCTGCGGGTCAACGGCCTGACCGGACGCCAGCATCGTTTGATTCATGCCGATTGTCTGTCGTGGCTGCGTGAAGCCAACGAACAGTTTGACGTTATTTTTATCGATCCGCCGACGTTCTCGAATTCGAAACGAATGGAAGATACCTTTGATGTTCAGCGCGATCACCTGGCATTAATGAAAGATCTCAAGCGGCTGTTGCGTCGCGGTGGCACGATCATGTTTTCCAACAATAAACGTGGCTTCCAGATGGATATGCCGGGATTGGCGGCGCTAGGAATGGCGGTGAAAGAGATTACCGCCCTTACGCAATCACAGGATTTCGCCCGAAACCGTCAGATTCATAACTGCTGGC
Organism: Brenneria roseae subsp. americana; assembly: GCF_003115815.1. Taxonomy (NCBI): domain Bacteria; kingdom Pseudomonadati; phylum Pseudomonadota; class Gammaproteobacteria; order Enterobacterales; family Pectobacteriaceae; genus Brenneria; species Brenneria roseae. The sequence continues at coordinate 17,600 of NZ_QDKJ01000010.1, forward strand.
TGCTGACGCATGCTGGCGAGGAAAAGTAACAGATGTCATTAATCAGTGTATCGGGCGCATGGCTGTCCTTCAGCGATGCCCCACTGTTAGATAACACCGAGCTTCATATTGAAGATAACGAACGTGTTTGCCTGGTCGGTCGTAATGGCGCAGGCAAGTCAACCTTACTGAAGATACTGGCAAAAGAAATCCCGCTGGATGATGGGCGCATTACCTATGAGCAGGATCTGATTGTGGCGCGCTTACAGCAGGATCCGCCGCGTGACGTTGCTGGCAGCGTGTTTGACTTTGTCGCCGAAGGGGTAGCCGCTCAGGCGGATCATCTGAAAAGCTATCACGCGACGCTGCGTCTGGTTGAAACCGATCCCAGCGAAAAACATCTGAATCAACTGGCGAAGTTACAGGAAATTCTTGAGCACCAGGGGCTGTGGCAGTTGGAAAGCCGTATCCACGAAGTGTTGGAGCAACTCGGCCTGAGCGCGGATGCGCCGCTGGCCTCGCTGTCAGGCGGCTGGTTACGTAAAGCCACGCTGGGGCGGGCTTTGGTCAGCGCGCCAAGAGTATTGCTGTTGGATGAACCGACCAACCACCTGGATATTGAAACCATCGACTGGCTGGAAACGTTTCTTAAAACGTTTCAGGGCAGCATCGTATTTATCTCGCATGACCGTTCGTTTATTCGCAATATGGCAACCCGTATTGTTGATCTTGACCGCGGCAAACTGGTTTCGTGGCCGGGAAATTACGATAAATATCTGGAAGGTAAAGAAGAAGCCCTGCGGGTGGAAGAGCTGCAAAATGCTGAGTTCGATCGCAAACTGGCGCAGGAAGAAGTCTGGATCCGTCAGGGGATCAAGGCACGTCGTACCCGTAATGAAGGCCGTGTCCGGGCGTTGAAGGCCATGCGTAATGAACGTTCACAGCGGCGTGAAGTCATGGGAGCGGCAAAAATGCAGGTGGAAGAAGCCGCCCGTTCCGGCAAGATCGTGTTTGAACTGGAAGAGGTTAACTACCAGATCGGCGATAAAGTTCTGACCCGCAATTTTTCCGCACAGGTACAGCGCGGCGATAAAATCGCGCTGGTCGGGCCGAACGGCTGTGGTAAAACCACGCTGCTGAAACTAATGCTGGGTGAACTGACGCCCACCAGCGGGCGGGTACATTGCGGCACCAAGCTGGAAGTGGCTTATTTTGATCAGCACCGCGCCGAGTTGGATCCTGAACGTACCGTGATGGATAATCTGGCGGAAGGTAAGCAGGAAGTGATGGTAAATGGTCGCCCGCGCCATGTGCTTGGCTATCTGCAAGACTTTCTGTTCCACCCGAAACGCGCCATGACGCCAGTGAAAGCCCTGTCCGGGGGCGAACGCAACCGTTTATTACTGGCGCGACTATTTCTGAAACCCAGCAACCTGCTGATTCTTGATGAACCAACCAACGATCTGGATGTGGAGACGCTGGAACTGTTGGAAGAGTTGATCGATGGCTATCAGGGCACGGTGCTGCTGGTCAGCCACGATCGTCAGTTTGTCGATAACTCGGTAACGGAATGCTGGATCTTTGAAGGCGATGGAGTGATATCTCGCTATGTCGGCGGCTATTACGATGCCCAGCAACAACGTGCCGAGTCGACACCGCTGCGCACCGTATCGGCCCCGGCCGCAGCAACACCCGCGACGTCCGCGGCCAACACCGCACAGCCCGCTAAACGGAATGCAGGTAAACTAAGTTATAACCAGCAGCGTGAATTGGATCAGTTACCGCTGAAAATCGAGCAATTGGAGCAGGAAATCAATAGCTTGCAATCAAAAATGAACGATGCCGAATTCTTTAGCCGCCCGCACGAGGAAACGCAACAGGTACTGAATGCGCTGGCGGAAGCGGAAAAAACGCTGGAAACCTGTTTTGAGCGTTGGGAAGCGCTCGAAGCACAAAGGAATGGTTAATACATATCCGATCTTATTCACGATGCGGGCTGGCTTTAACGCGAATTACGCTCTGAAGGGCTGAGTCATTTCGGGTGACGGCTGCAACTTAAAAGATGACGACGGATATCGTCGCAGATGGCTTGACGTTGTTCTTTCGGCAACGTCAGGCGCGTCTCAGAAGGAGGTTATTCGTGTGTTCTCATAGCGATGCTCATGACGATAAGGTTTATGTTCACGAAGACGGTCTTCATGAGCACCATCATGATGATTACATGTTATGCCCGCAGTGCGATCTGTTGGTTAAACTGCCGACTTTGTCGCACGGACAGAAAGCCGTTTGTCCTCAGTGCAAAACCGGATTAACCAGTTATCAAATCGAGCCTCGCAAACGTACCGTCGGGTATGCGCTGAGTGCGTTATTCATGCTGGTGTTGTCAAATCTGTTTCCATTTGTGTATATGCGCGTTGCCGGCATTACCAGTGAAATCACCCTGTTTGAGATACCCAAAGTCATGGTGACGGACAATTACGTCAGCGTTGCCAGCTTGTTTATGCTATTTGTCCAGCTTGTTCCCGCGTTCGGTATGGTGACCGTGATTTTGCTCTGTCTGCATGTCTCGTTGCCGTTAGCGCTGAAGAAAATGATGGGGAAAGCGCTATTTCATCTGAAAAGCTGGGGGATGGCGGAAATTTTTCTGGCGGGCGTGCTGGTGAGCTTTGTAAAACTCATGGCTTATGGCGACATTGGCATCGGGACCAGTTTTCTGCCTTTTGTGTTGTTCTGCATATTGCAGCTGCTGACGTTTCAGCGGCTTGACCGCCGTTGGTTGTGGAATGATATCGTGGCGCCCCCCGCGTTACCGGCGGTGCCGAAACCAGGGACCAGTGGCTTGTCTCAGGGATTTCGTTCGTGCTCATGTTGTACGGCTATTTTGCCTGCGGACCGGTTGGTTTGCCCGCGCTGTCACAGCCATGGACATGCGCGACGGAAAAACAGTTTGCAATGGACAATGGCATTATTGATTACGTCGATTCTGTTGTATATCCCCTCGAACCTCATGCCGATTATGGTGACTGAAGCATTAGGGGATCGAATGGGATCCACCATCATGTCTGGCGTGGTGCTGCTATGGAGCGCTGGTTCGTATCCGGTGGCGATGGTGATTTTTGTTGCCAGTATTATGGTGCCATCTTTGAAAATGCTGGCGCTGGGCTGGCTGTGCTGGGTTGCCAATGGCAACGGTAAGCGCGACAGCGAGCGGATGCATGTGGTTTATGAAATAGTCGAATTTGTCGGACGGTGGTCAATGATCGATGTGTTTGTCATCGCCGTATTATCGGCGTTGGTGAGAATCGGCCGGTTAATGAGTATTTATCCTGCGGTGGCGGCAGTGCTGTTTGCCGCAGTGGTGATCTTGACCATGTTTGCGGCGATGACTTTCGATCCCCGTTTATTGTGGGATAGTCGTGATGATGTTCTTAAAAATAAGGAGTCTTCCGTTGACGAAAGATAAACATGCCGTTGCGGATATAGAAACGATCAAACGCTGGTCACCGGTCTGGATTGTGCCGATTGTAACGGTACTGATTGGTGCCTGGATATTATTTTATCATTTCAGTCATCAAGGGCCACAAATCACGCTTGTTACCAGCAATGCCGAGGGGATTGAAGCGGGTAAAACCATGATCAAGAGTCGCAGCGTTGATGTCGGCATGGTGGAAAGCGTCGTGTTGAGCGATGACCTGCATCAGGTTGAAATCAAAGCCCGTTTGCATGACGGTATGGATAAACTGTTAAAACAGGATTCGGCTTTCTGGGTGGTGAAACCGCAGATTGGTCGTGAAGGCGTTTCCGGTCTTGGGACGCTATTATCCGGCGCGTATATTGAGCTTCAGCCAGGTTCTCACCACGATGAAAAGAGAGAATTTTCGCTATTGGATACACCGCCTTTGGCGTCACCGGATGCCAAAGGGATGCGAGTCATTCTGGATAGTGAACAGTCTGGCCAGTTGAACGTTGGCGATCCGGTGCTGTTTCGGGGATATCGTGTGGGTTCGGTTGAAACCAGTGAGTTTGATCCGAAAGCACGTAAAATGCGTTATCAGCTGTTCATTTCCGCGCCTTATGACGGTCTTGTCACCACTAACGTTCGTTTCTGGAAAGACAGCGGCGTTGCGTTTGATATGTCTGCGCAAGGGATGCGGGTGGAAATGGGATCGCTGGCGACGCTGTTCAGCGGCGGGGTGAGTTTTGATGTTCCTTCCGGTTGGGAACTGGGTAACCCGGTGGAGCAACGGGCGGAGTATCGGTTGTTCGATAGCCAGCGTAGCATTCAGGATTCGCTGTATACCGAATACAAAGAGTATCTCATGTTCTTTAAGGAATCGATCCGTGGGTTGCAGGCGGGGGCGCCGGTTGAATTCCGGGGCATTCGCTTGGGGACGGTGGCGGAAGCTCCATTCTTCCCACGCAACATGAAGCAGGACCTCGATGATGATTACCGCATTCCAGTATTGATTCGTATTGAGCCAGATCGGTTTGAGAAGCGAATTGGCAATAATTTCGATTTTGAGCAGCATTTGAGAATGGCGCAGCCTATGGGTTTGCGAGCGGCGCTCAAATCCGCCAACTTGCTGACCGGTGCGCTGTATATCGATCTTGATTTTTATCCCGCGGAAAAAGTGAATAAAAAGCTGGTAAACGTGGATGGCTATCCCGTATTGCCGACGATTGATGGCGGTCTGTCGCAAATTCAGCATAGGCTGATGTCGGTACTCGACAAGATTAATGCCCTGCCACTTAATCCGATGGTGACCGAAGCGACGCAGACGCTGGCGGAAAGTCAGGCCACCCTGCGTGAAATGCAGAAAACGCTGGCTGCGCTTAATCAGATTACGTCCAGCAAAGCGATGCAGGATTTGCCGCAGGATATGCAGCAAACCTTACGTGAGCTGAATCGCAGCATGAAAGGCTTCCAGCCTGGATCACCGGCTTACAGTAAAATGGTGGCGGATATGCAGCGTCTGGATCAGGTCTTGCGTGAATTGCAGCCAGTGCTGAGAACCTTGAATGAAAAAAGCAATGCATTGATCTTTGAAGCGCCGGCTGGCAAAGATCCTCAGCCGAAGAGGGCAAAATGATGACGAAAGTATGGACTCTGGCAGTGGTGCTGCTACTGGGCGCTTGCAGCAGCAGCCCGCAAAAATCTTACTATCAGTTACCGGCGGTGTCGGATGCGGGGACATCGAGCGTGACAACGACCCATGCCCGACAGCTATGGCTTGAACATATCAGCGTCGCCGATTATCTGGGCAATTCAGGGTTGGTTTATCAGACCAGCGATGTGCAGTATGTTATCGCCAGCGATAACTTGTGGGCGAGTCCGCTGGATCAGCAACTTCAGCAATCGTTAGTCACTGAACTGGAAAGCAGGATGCCAGGCTGGATTGTGACGACTCAATCACAGGGTAGCGATCAGTCAGTATTAAACGTTACCGTCACGGCGTTTCATGGCCGCTACGATGGTAACGTGGTGATACGCGGCGAATGGATCTTGAATCAGTCAGGCAAGGTGATGAAGCGTCCGTTCAATGTCACTTTACCGCAGACGGAGGATGGCTATGACGCATTGGTCAAAACCCTTGCTCAGGGTTGGCAGCAGGTTGCGCAATCCATCGCCCAATCCGCTACTCAGTCCATGACACAATAGGCTCAATCATCTGACCAGATTATTGCATCGCTAATCTGGACGCATCAAACCTCAACCTCTGAAAGGGTATTCTGTCGCGTATACCCCTTTCAGAGGTTTTTTTATTTTTCAATGCGTTAATTTTCGCTTTTCTTTTTCTGAGGAAAACTCTCATTTGTAGATCACAAATATGACATTGGCGTGAATTTTGCGACTTGATCTTTGGCTACAGAATGGTTATTGATAGTCTGTGGTTGCTTATAAAGTAATCATTGTTTTCTTTCCACCAGATAAATAATGAGGGAAATAAGGCATGAAGAGACAGAAACGCGATCGCCTGGAACGGGCTCATTCACGGGGTTATCAAGCAGGTATTTCCGGCAGACCGAGGGAACTTTGTCCCTATCAATCAATAAATGCCCGGTCCTACTGGTTGGGAGGCTGGCGACAAGCCATGGAGGACAAGGCGGTTACCGCGTAGCCCGTCTTGTCATGATGATAAGGGAACGCCTCCGCTTATGCGGAGGCTTTTGTTTTTATGGGATCTGGCAGGAAAGAAAACGCCTCTGACAAACCTCTGCTGCCAACCAGCATATTTCACGGTTTTTCTCCTTGCTGGCGTAAAGAATTATGCTGAGGTGGGCATGAACGCCGAGTGAGCGACAGGACGTCGCGAAAGCCAGTGCCGCGTTGGGAACGCGTCACTAGCGGCTCGTATAGCGGGCATGAACGCCGAAGGCACCGCGTTAGCGGCATAATTTTCGCCAAAAGCCCGGGTTCTCAGGGCGCTGGCGATTGAGCGCCCTGAGTCGTGCGTGGCGCCAGTGACGCAGAGAGATACCGCTTATTTATCACGCACGAAACCGTCCCCGTGCTTTGCATAGTGGGGAATCATTCCGTGATGTGAACGTTTGTCATCAAACTCAAACGCTCTTGACTTACGTCAAGAGCGTTTTCTTTTATATGGCGGTGAGGGAGGGATTCGAACCCTCGATACGTTTTCACGTATACACACTTTCCAGGCGTGCTCCTTCAGCCTCTCGGACACCTCACCGGGGTCATCAGCATGTGGTGCTGGGGACGGCGCTAATGTAGGGAAATTGCGTAACAGCGTCAACAAACTTCTGCGCCTGACTAGTGCGTTTAGCTAAACTTAACGCAATTTGTTGCTTTACTCGCCATTTCATCCGTTTTTATCGCCCAATGCACCACGGCGTCTCACCAAAATAATGTTTCAATTATGTTAAGTTGCGGTTGTTGAGTCGTTCGTTTGCTGTGCGATAACCCCAAAAATGTTATGCTATTAATCAAATGCTGACTCAGGAGAAACCATGTATCCCGTCGATTTACATATGCATACCGTTGCCAGTACTCACGCGTACAGTACGCTGCATGACTATATTGCTGAGGCAAAACAAAAAAATATTCGCCTGTTCGCTATTACCGATCATGGCCCGGATATGGCCGATGCGCCGCACTACTGGCATTTTATGAATATGCGCGTTTGGCCTCGGCTGGTCGATGGTGTGGGCATTCTGCGTGGAATCGAAGCCAATATTAAGAATATTCAGGGCGAAATTGATTGCACCGGACCGATGGTGGATCAGATCGATTTAATTATTGCCGGATTCCATGAGCCGGTTTTTCCACCCCAGGATAAAGAGACTCATACTGAAGCGATGATCGCCACCATGGCAAATGGCGATGCGCATATTATCAGTCATCCCGGCAACCCGAAGTTCCCGGTTGATATCCGGGCTATCGCCGAAGCCGCAGCCAAATATGATGTCGCGCTGGAACTCAATAACTCTTCTTTTATGCATTCCCGCAAGGGAAGCGAACCGAATTGTCGTGCCATTGCCGAAGCCGTACGTGATGCCGGCGGGGTCCTTTCTTTAGGTTCCGATTCCCATATTGCCTTTTCTCTGGGAGACTTTACCCACTGCGAACGTATTTTGCAGGAAGTGAATTTCCCGCAGGAGCGGATTTTAAACGTAAGCCCTCGACGAGTGCTGGATTTCCTGGAGCGGAAAGGAAGACCGGCAATTGCCGAACTGGCTGATTTGTGACGCTGTCACTTAATAATAACAGGTTTCTGAATGAACGAATTTTCTATTGTTTGCCGTATATTGGGTTCCTTGTTTTATCGTCAACCACAGGATCCGGTACTGGCGCCGGTGTTTGCGCTCATCAAAGAAGGCAAGCTTCAGCAGCACTGGCCGCTGGAACAGGATGCTTTGCTGGAAAGGCTGCAAAAAGGTTTCGACCTTCCCGCCATGGAGGCTGATTATCAGGCTCTGTTTGTCGGTGATGATTGTGCCGTGCCGCCGTGGCGTTCAGCTTATGAAACCGATGAAAAGACGGATGTTCGCACTTTTTTGCAACAGCGTGGCATGCCGCTGAATGCAGGGCCGGTTGATCATTTTGGCGGTTTGTTGTTGGCGGCATCCTGGCTGGAGGATCAATCACAGGATGATGAGACGGCAGCACAAATCGCACTGTTTGATGATTATCTGCTGCCCTGGAGCAATCGTTTTCTGGGTAAGGTTGAAAGTCATGCCGCTACGGCATTCTATCGCTCACTGGCTATCGTCTGCCGTGAAGCACTGGAAGCCATGCGCGATGAATTGGATGAAGACGTTAACGACGCGTCGGATGATGAAGAATAACGGGGTCGGAAAATGGGAGGCGTTTGCGGAAATCGCACCGTAAACGCCTTTTACCTGACGCTGTTAGTCTGTGAACAGAATAACAATTTGTCCTGGCTTGATTTCGATGCCTTTCGCCATTCTTTTCGCCAGCGCTTCAGTGGTGCTGTTATCCGCATTCAGAATATAGGCTGGTTTTTGATCAAAGTAACTTTTCAGCGATTGATCCAGATAGGGACTTAACGTCTTCATCACCGTTTGCATTTTTTCCGGCTGAACGGTGTAATCAACCAGTTCCATCTCTTTCAGATAGATAGCTCCCTGAGCCTTATCGAACACGGGCTGTGCTTTCAGGGTCAGCTTCAGATCGGCGGTCTGGTTACCCAGCAGAGAGCTGATATCCACTTTAGCATTACCCGATAGGGTAATTTTCCCCGGTTCGGCTCTGCCAATCTGACTGGCCAGATCGGACAGAATAATATTGGCATCCACCACGCCGGGAACGCCCAGCTGTTTTTTATAATCATTGTGTTTTTGCAGGTATTCGTTAACTTCCTGCTCGCTTAGTGTGTATTGCGTCAGTTTATTGCAAGCGCTTAGCGTAAAAGTGAGCAGCAATGCGGTTGCCGCCAATCCTAACTTCTTCATTATTTTGACCTCAATCAGGCTTCCTGCGAGTGTAATCCGGTAACTCATATGCAATCACAGGGTGCATGCTTACCACATCCATACCAATCAGATAGCGCTGAAAACAAAGAATATAGCCTGCGGTGAACAGGAACAATCAAGAAAAATGCCGCTTCATGGAGAAGCGGCAAGCCGGCGTCGATTACTGCGCCAGACTACTCAACAAAGTGACCTGAGTTTGTTTGGCCATATTGTCACGGTAGTCGGCAACGCGAGATGGCGGCGTGACGCCCGCAACAATCGACAGGGAGCGTAACAGCGGGAACAGATGGATATCATCCAGAGACAGTTCGCCGTTGCAGGCATTGGGACGCTCAATGAGCGGATCCAGATCCGACAGATCATTGTTCAGCTTTTTAATCAATCCCTTCGAATGGCTGAGGTGTTCAGCAAAGCTGCCTAACTGGGCTTCTTTTTTCTTGGTGAAATACTGACGGGCGGAAGCGGAAGCAAACTCCTCGAATGACGCTTGGGCAAAGCGGGGAATAATCAGACGCGGAGTATAGTCGGATACCTTGCGCAACCAGGCCGCGATGGCCGGATTGGCCGGGCCGGTCAGGAGCGGTTTCCGGTCGTAGTTATCAATGAAATGGACGATATCCAGACTTTCCGGCATATAGCTGCCATCGTCCTTTTGCAGGATGGGCACCATTTTTTGACCAATCAGTCTGGTTGGCGTCTCTTCATCGTCATTCGCTAATATTTGCAGTTCAACAGGGATATTCTTCAGGCCGAAAATCATACGTGCCTTCACACAGTAGGGACAGTGATCGTAAATATATAACTTCATACTTGTTATCCTCTGGTTCACTGATGCACCCGTTGTCTTGAAATGGCGCGATCGCCCTAATTACCGTTCATGCAGAACATCGGACTCGTTCGTTACCGACAGGCTGCCACATCGCGACGCCGGGTATTAAGACAATGGCCGCGAGGGCGGCCGGGATATACTCCACAAACAATCAATAACAATTATTTGAATGTATTAGGAAAGTATGGAGCGCTTTACCGACGAGATCAAATCACCCGTTTAAAGACGGCTCCGGGCGTCTATTGGGTAGGCGCTTAGTGGCCGCCCAGCATCGCGGGTTCAATGCGGCGTTGATTGAACTGCCAATAAAGTGCCGCCAGAGTGAGAAAACCGATGGTGCCCAGCATGAACCAGGGCAGTTCCGGCTGATTGAGCGCATGCCCGGTATCGAACAGCCAGCCACCGCCGCTGTAGCCAATCGCGCCGCCCAGCGCGAGTCCAAGACGACTGAATCCCATATAGCTGCCTCTGGCGCGAGCATCGGCCAATGAGGCGTTCAGCGTTTCACGGGCGGGTTCCGCAATAATGGAGCCGATATAAAACAGGCTGATCAGTATCAGCAAAGATTGCAGGCTGGTTGCCAGGCCGATCGGGAACATGCTGACCGACATGATAAACAGACCAGCCATCAGGCGTTGTTCCAGACGAAAACGTTTTTCGCTCCAGCGGGCAATAGGATAAAGCAGCGTCAGTGACAGCGTCGCTTCAATCGCATACATCCATTTTATCGCGGCGGGCGTACCGGCAATTTCATTCACCATAATGGGCAGCATCAACAGCACCTGAACCGCCAGCATGTAATAACCCGTCAGCGTCAGCACATAGGTCAGGAAACGACGATCGCGAATAACGCGCGTCAGGCCTTCCCGTATGGGGGTTTTAACCATCGAGGTACGGTAGGCGGGCAAGAGCCACAGGTTCAGCGCCGCCGCCAGCACGAAGATCACCGCGCCCACCCAGCAGACGATTTCGAAGTCATACCGGAGCAGCCAACTGCCGATAAGTGCGCCGATCACCGCTCCCGCGCTATCCTGCATCATCAGCAAGGAGTAGAAACGGCCGCGTTCCTGGGGACGAATCAGCTTGACAACCAGCGCGGTCCTTGGTGGATCGAAAAGCGTTCCCCCTAAACCGGAGAGGGCGCAGGAGAGCCACAATAGCCAGGGTTCATCGGCAATCGCCATGAAAACGAAGCCGAAAGCGCGTAACAACATACCGGTGACAATCATCGGTTTTGCGCCGAAGCGGTCGGCGATGGCGCCGCCGAAAACCCCCAGACCCTGCTGAATAAACTGGCGTAGTCCCAGTGCAATACCGACCAATAATGCCGCCCAGCCAAGCTGATCGACAAAGCGAATGGAAATAAGGGGAAAAACCACGAAAAACCCCAGAACCACCAGCATATTATCCAGCAATAAAAAATATTTGCCCAGGCTCCGAGCTTGCGACATCAGAGGCATGTATCACCACAAAAAGAAGAGAGGAAAATAACAGACGTGACTATTTTGTACTCTATTTTCCATTTGGAATAGCCCATTGATGGATAATATTTTTTTATCGAGTGAACGTTATCTGAGTAGCATTTTTTGCCTAAAAAATAAATTTATTGATTCGATCGAACAATAACTCAGCGAAGGGGATTTTACGCCAGAGAATTTATGCGGTTATAGTAAGCGTTATCGGTCATGCGCGGTATTTTCTGCTGTCAGAGAATATTTATTTTTTTTGCCCCGATGAATTTTACTTATCGAACAAACTGAAATCTGGGGGGAGGAATGTTTGGCTACCGTTCTACGCCAGCAAAAGTTCATTTAATAACCGATCGGTTAGTGGTGCGTTTGGCCCATGAGCGCGATGCATGGCGTCTGGCTGAATACTATTCGGAAAATCGTGATTTTCTCAAGCCCTGGGAACCGGTGCGTGACGCCAGCCACTGCTATCCATCCGGCTGGCAGGCACGATTGAGCGTCATTAACGATATGCATAAACAGGGCAGCGCCTACTATTTTTTGCTGCTGGATCCTAATGAAACCGAAGTGCGGGGCGTGGCCAACTTTAGCAACGTGCTGCGCGGTTCCTTTCACGCCTGTTATCTTGGCTACTCGCTAGGGGAGAAATGGCAGGGGCAGGGGCTGATGTATGAGGCCCTGCAACCCGCGTTGCGTTACATGCAGCGTCAGCAATACATGCACAGAATTATGGCCAACCATATGCCACATAACCATCGCAGTGGAAATTTACTGGCCAGACTGGGATTCGAACGTGAAGGTTACGCGAAAAACTATCTGCTGATTGATGGAAAATGGCAGGATCACGTTTTGACGGCCTTGACCAACCATGACTGGAAACCACAGCGCTAAGGAACCATGATGAAATATCAGCTAAGTGCCCGCGAGGCCAGAGTGATTGGCTGCATGCTGGAAAAGCAAATCACGACGCCGGAACAGTACCCCATGTCGTTAAATGGTGTTACGACGGCATGCAATCAGAAAACGAACCGTGAACCCGTGATGGAGTTGCACGAGAGCGACGTTCAGCAAACGCTGGATTTGCTGGTGAAAAAACACTTTCTGCGCACGCTCAGCGGATTTGGCAATCGGGTTGTGAAATATGAACATCGCTTTTGCAATTCAGAATTTGGCGATCTAAAGTTTTCGCCTGCGGAAGTGGCGCTGGTGGCGACCTTGCTGCTGCGTGGCGCGCAGACGCCGGGTGAACTGCGTACGCGTGCGACCCGTTTGTATGAGTTTGCCGATGTAAGCGAAGTGGAAAAGGGATTGGAACACCTGCAACAGCGGGAAGATGGTCCCTTTGTGGTGCGTCTGGCGCGAGAACCGGGCAAGCGGGAAAGCCGTTATATGCATCTCTTCAGCGGTGAGCCAAGTGAAACGTTAGCCGCGGCGGACGAAACGGCGTCTGACGATCTGTCGCTGGCCGAGCGGGTGGAAACGCTGGAAAAAGAGGTCGCAGAGCTGAAACGTCAACTTGCCGAACGTTTATCGTAAAAATATTAATCGCCGTTGGAGACGTCATGCAAACGAAAGCCGAATGGTCAGTAAACCCGTTTGCTCCTCTTCGTATCGGGATGGTGGGATTGGGATCGATTGCGCAGAAAGCCTATTTACCCATATTGAGTCAGGATGCACGTTGGCAACTGATTGGTGCTTTTTCGCCCGGCAGGGAAAAAGCGCAGCGTATCTGTCAGCAATATCGCCTGCACCACTTTAGTGATATGAAGGCGTTGGCGGCCCAGTGTGACGCAGTATTCGTTCACAGCAGCACGGCCAGCCATTTTTCGGTAGTCAGTGCGTTGCTTCAGGCTGGCGTTCATGTTTATGTCGATAAACCGTTGGCGGAAACGGTGGAACAGGCTGACGCACTGATTGCTCTGGCGGAACGACAACAAAAAATCTTGATGGTTGGCTTTAATCGCCGTTTCTCCCCGTTGTATCAACGCTTAAAATGCCAGGCCGGGAGTCCGGTTTCTCTTCGGATGGACAAGCACCGTATTGATAATATCGGCCCGCAGGAGATGCGTTTTACCCTGTTGGATGATTATCTGCATGTGGTGGATACGGCCCTGTGGCTGGCCGGTTCCGGGGCCCGGCTTAGCGGGGGCGTGCTGCAATGCAATAGCGAGGGGCAGCTACTTTATGCCGAGCACCATTTTCAAACATCCCACTGTCAGATTACGACCAGCATGCATCGTCGCGCAGGGAGCCAGCGTGAATGGGTGCAGGCGGTGACGGATGGCGGGCTGTATCAAGTGGGTGATATGCGGGAATGGCAGCAGGAGCAGCAGGGCGTGATCACCCGGTATCCGATGTCTTCCTGGCAGACCACGTTAGAACAGCGAGGTTTTGTTGGGGCGGTGAGTCATTTTATTGATGCCATCGAGCAACAGAAACCTGCGGAAACATCGGGTAAACAAGCATTGCGGGCTCAACTCATGATTGAAGAGTTGTTGGGAAAAAGCTGAAAATATCGGCGGTCATAACAATGTCCGGTAGCTATTAAGCGTACAATGCGTAGACTAGGCGCACCTCGCAATCAGATGACCCCGAACGGTCATAATAGTCCCCGGACATTTCAGAATATAATCGGATGAATCTACTTAAATCACTGGCAGCCGTCAGTTCTATGACCATGCTTTCCCGCGTCCTGGGCTTTGTCCGTGATGCGATAGTGGCGCGGGTTTTTGGCGCCGGCATGGCGACGGATGCGTTCTTTGTGGCATTTAAACTGCCTAATCTGTTACGGCGTATTTTTGCTGAAGGGGCGTTTTCTCAGGCGTTTGTGCCGATTCTTGCTGAATATAAAAGTCAACAGGGCGATGAAGCGACTCGCACATTCCTGGCCTATGTTTCTGGCATGCTGACATTGATTCTGGCGCTGGTGACGATCGGCGGAATGGTGGCCGCGCCGTGGGTCATCATGGTGACCGCCCCCGGTTTCGCCGCCACGCCGGACCGATTTGAACTGACTTCTGCGTTGCTGCGGGTGACGTTTCCCTACATCTTGCTGATCTCTCTGACATCAATGGTGGGATCGGTGCTGAACACCTGGAACCGCTTCTCCGTTCCGGCGTTCGCACCCACGCTGCTGAACGTCAGCATGATCGGGTTTGCTCTGTTTGCGGCACCGTATTTCAATCCCCCGGTGATGTCTCTGGCCTGGGCTGTACTGGTGGGGGGATTGCTTCAGTTAGGCTATCAGCTACCGCACCTGAAGAAGATCGGAATGTTGGTGTTGCCGCGTATCAAGTGGCGCGACCCCAGCGTTTGGCGGGTGATGAAACTGATGGGCCCCGCAGTTCTCGGCGTGTCTGTCAGCCAGATCTCGCTGATCATCAATACTATTTTCGCCTCGTTTCTCAGTGAAGGCGCCGTGTCATGGATGTATTACGCCGATCGTCTGATGGAGTTTCCTTCCGGCGTATTAGGCGTGGCACTGGGAACGATTCTTCTGCCTTCGTTGGCAAAAAGTTTTGCCAGCGGCAACCATGATGAATATTCCCGCCTGATGGATTGGGGGCTGCGTCTGTGTTTCGTGCTGGCCTTGCCGAGTGCGGTCGCGCTGGGGATTTTGGCGCAGCCGCTGACTGTATCGCTGTTCCAGTATGGAAAATTCAGCGCCTTTGATGCCGCCATGACGCAACGTGCGTTGATTGCCTATTCTGTGGGTCTGATGGGATTAATCGTCGTCAAGGTGCTGGTGCCTGGCTTTTATTCCCGGCAGGATATCAAGACACCGGTAAAAATTGCGATAGTCACGCTGATTCTGACGCAGATCATGAACCTGATTTTCATTGGACCGTTGCAGCACGCGGGGTTGGCGCTCTCTATCGGGCTGGCGTCCTGCATCAATGCGGGGTTGTTGTTCTGGCAACTGCGTAAGCAGGATATTTTCCATCCGCAGCCCGGCTGGACGAGCTTCCTGTTAAAACTGTTGGTGGCCGTCGCCATTATGGTTCTGGTGCTGATTGGGCTGCTATGGTGGATGCCGGCCTGGGATGTCGGCAACATGACATACCGCATTATCCGTTTGATGCTTGTGGTGGCGGCGGGAGCGGGGGCTTACTTTGCTGCATTGGCCCTGTTAGGGTTCCGTCCGCGGGATTTCTCCCGACGCATGACTGCCTGAAATCTATGCAAAACGCCATTGGGCTCCCAATGGCGTTGGCGTTTATTCAATACCGGGGCGTTTGAAAATTACATCTTTTCGACGGTATCAATACCCAGCGTATCCAGACCTTGCTTCAGCGTTTTTGCCGTCAGCAATGCCAGTTTCAGACGGCTCTGGCGAACCGCCTCGCTTTCCGCATTCAGGATCGGACAATGCTCGTAGAAGCCGGAGAATAAACCCGCCAGATCGTAAAGGTATGCACACATTACGTGCGGTGTACCGTCACGGGCCACGGTGGTGATCGTTTCTTCAAATTGCAATAAGCGCGTGGCAAGCGCCAATTCGCGATCTTCAGTCAGTTGAACTGGCTGAGTCAGCATTGCTTCCTGCACCCCCGCGCGTTTGAAGATCGATGCTACGCGGGTATACGCATACTGCATATACGGTGCGGTATTGCCTTCAAACGCCAGCATATTGTCCCAGTCGAACACGTAATCGGTAGTACGGCTTTTTGACAGATCGGCATATTTTATTGCGCCAATGGAAACCACCTGGGCCAAGGTACTCAGCTCATCTGCGGACATTTCAGGATTTTTGGATTCGATAAGCTTATAGGCGCGTTCATAGGCTTCATCCAGCAAATCGGAGAGCTTGATGGTGCCGCCAGCGCGGGTTTTAAACGGTTTGCCGTCTTTACCCAGCATCATGCCGAACATGTGATGTTCCAGGCTGACAGCGTCGGGAACATAACCTGCTTTACGGACAATAGTCCAGGCTTGCATCAGATGCTGGTGCTGACGGGAGTCGATGTAGTAAAGCACGCGATCGGCATTCAGCGTTTCATAGCGGTATTTTGCACAGGCGATGTCCGTGGTGGTATAGAGGTAGCCGCCATCTTTTTTCTGGATGATGACACCCATTGGCTCGCCTTCCTTGTTTTTAAACTCATCAAGGAAAACCACCGTCGCACCTTCACTTTCGACCGCCAGGCCTTTCGCCTTAAGATCGGCCACAATACCCGGCAGCATGCTGTTGTACAGGCTTTCACCCATAACATCATCTTTGGTCAACGTGACGTTGAGACGCTCATAGTTAATCTGGTTCTGCGTCATCGTGATGTCGACGAGCTTACGCCACATCTGACGGCAATACTCATCACCACCCTGAAGTTTTACCACGTAGCCACGAGCGCGTTCGGCAAATTCAGGATCTTCGTCGTAGTGTTTTTTCGCTTCACGATAGAACGCCTCAAGATCGGACAGATCCATCTCGCTGGCGCTTTCGTTCTGTACTTTTTCGAGATAGGCGATCAGCATGCCGAACTGTGTGCCCCAGTCGCCGACGTGGTTGGCGCGAATAACGTTGTGACCGAGGAACGCCAGTGTGCGGACCGCAGCATCACCAATGATGGTAGAACGCAGGTGGCCTACGTGCATTTCTTTGGCCACGTTAGGGGCGGAATAATCGATAACGATGGTTTGTGGCTCAACCAGCGCTACGCCCAGTTTGGGCGCGTTCAATGCTTTCTCTACCTGATTGGCAACCCATTGTTTATCAAGAAAAATATTGATAAATCCCGGGCCTGCGATTTCTGTTTTCGCCGCAATGCCATCCAGCGCTAAATGCTGGAGTACCTTTTCTGCCAGTTGGCGTGGAGGTACGCCAAGATTCTTTGCGGCGGCCATAACACCGTTCGCTTGATAATCGCCAAACTGTACTTTTGCCGACTGACGAACCTGCGCTTCACTGTTGATTGGCGCACCCGCTGCGGACAAGGCCTGACTGACTTTTTCGGAGAGAAGAGCCTGAATATTCACCGGTTTACCTTAAATAAAAAATCAAGCCCTGCTTATACCATATTTGCCTTGGTGAGTCAGCAAACGGGCGTGTTGGCGGCGGAAAATGACATAACTCACATGACGTGAAAGCAGGATGACACAGAGATGAAAGGGGATTGATTACGTTTGTTACTGAAGCAAGGTTCGGCAGGACAATTATTGAGTTAACGCTTTCTGGGACGGTGGTTTCCGCCGATTTTAAGTTCATTTCTGGTTTTAAAATGACGAAAAATCGCATATGCCGCGATAATAACGAGTAAAATTGAAATAATTAATAATATCATATTGCTGACTCTCATTGTATATTTACTGAGCAGGGTATACTGTTTTTTTTCATCACACAATGGGGCTGCTTTTATTTAAGATAACTCCCAGAAAAAATTGCGATAGATCTCTCAGCTATTAGATGTCAATAAGCGATTTTGTTTATTAAGTAAGCTAATTGTTTTTTCATCTTCTTGTATTTAAAAGTTTTATTTTTCTAAAATAAATAGGGCCGGAATAGGCATCAAACCATAATTTCATCAGAAAATTTCATGAGTTCGGATGTTATTGCCGTATAAATACTGTCATCAATCAGTTAGGAGTTTTCTTATATGCTGTCTGAAGCATTAAGCCAGGATTTGGTTCGTTTTGAGCAGGCGCTAACGGCGTTAGCCGCGGATCTTCAACTAGATTTGACGCCATTTCACGCCGATCATATCTCTCTGCGCTGTCATCAGAATAGTACGGCCGAGCGCTGGAAAGCCGAGCTGTTGGATAAAGGAAGACTGCTTTCCGAGAATATGATTAATGGCCGAAATATCTGCCTTTTTATATTAGATTCGGTAATCAAAATCGGGCCATGGGAAATTGATTGCATTGAATTACCCTGGCCGGGGAAAAAATATTACCCACATGAAGGGTGGGAACATATAGAACTGGTGCTACCGGGCGATGTGAAAACATTGCATCAAAGAGCGCTGGCTTGTTTATCGGATGAAGCATTACGCGCGCCGGGGATAAAACTTAAATTCAGTTCTCCGCAAGGAGAAAAAGAGCGTCTTTCCAATCCAACGCTGGCGGTGACCAATGGGAAAGTTACCATCAAGTTTCATCCTTATGATATTCGCGATATTGTCGCCAGTGAGAATGGCGAATAAATGTTGTAGGTCGTGCGCCGTGGCGACATGATCCGTCACTGACTGGCGGCTGCGATGAACACATTAATGAAATTGTGGTTTATATCATGTTTATTCCGCAGAGGCATCGCATTCATTGTGACACTTGTCTCCTCACGATATGAACCTGAATGCCATAGTTAGTCATTCCTTTAATGAAGGAAATTATCTTGGGTGTTCATTGGTTTGAAATGGAGGTGGTTATGTCAAAACTGGAAGTATGTTGCTACAGCGTCGAGTGTGCGGTAACGGCGGCGCAGTCAGGCGCGGATCGAATAGAACTTTGCGCCGGACAACGAGAGGGAGGCTTAACGCCCGGATACGGCGTACTGCGCCTTGCCCGCGACAAAGTAACCATTCCCGTTCATCCGATCGTGCGTCCCCGCGGTGGTGATTTCTGTTATAGCGAAACAGAATTCGAAGCGATCAAATATGAGGTTGAACAAATCAAGGACATGGGGTTCCCAGGGCTGGTGGTGGGCGTGTTGGATTCCGAAGGACATATTGACTTGCCGCGGATGCAAAAAATTATGGCGCTGGCACAGGGGATGGCGGTGACATTTCATCGTGCTTTCGATATGTGCCTGAACCCTCGTCTGGCGTTAGAACAACTGACGGATCTGGGGGTGTCTCGCATCCTGACGTCAGGGCAGCAGCAAACGGCAGAAAATGGATTGGTGTTATTACGTGAACTAACCCGGGCCAGCCGTGGTCCAATCATTATGGCCGGTTCCGGCGTACGGCTGACCAACCTCCATAAGTTCCAGCAAAATGGCATTCAGGAGTTGCACAGCTCAGCCGGCCAGTGGACGTCATCAGTGATGCGCTATCGAAAAATCGGTGTTTCCATGTGTGGAGATAATACCGATATGGATGAGTTCAGTCAGTACAGCGTGGACGGTGATGTGGTCGCTGCGATGAAGCGGGCGCTGAGCCCGGATTGTGAAACCTCATCCGTTTCGTGATTATTGGCTTCTATCCTGCGCAAGTTACGGAACTTCCTGACTCGCCACGGTTTGTTTAACAGCAGGCGCTGAGGTTTTCCGGTGCAACCACTGGCTTATTAATTCTGTCCTCTTTGCCGCGCAGCATGCCATCAGGTTTGCTTGCGAGTACCAGGCCCCGGCGTGTTGCCGGGGC
This sequence comes from Brenneria roseae subsp. americana, assembly GCF_003115815.1. Lineage (NCBI taxonomy): Bacteria > Pseudomonadati > Pseudomonadota > Gammaproteobacteria > Enterobacterales > Pectobacteriaceae > Brenneria > Brenneria roseae. The sequence continues at coordinate 37,126 of NZ_QDKJ01000010.1, forward strand.
TTTTTTTATGGCGGGCCGTCGCAAGCGACGTTGAAAATTGCTCCCGGAAATTTTTTCCCTGCGGGACGATTAGGGTTTGCGGGCAACCAGAACCGCGCGCAGCGGTGCCGGGTAGCCTTCCACCGTTTTACGCTGGTCGTTGGGATCAAGAAAGTCCGCCAGCGACTCGGTGATCATCCAATCGGTTCGGCGTTGTTCCTGTGTGCTTGTCGTGCAGACATCGACGACGCGGATATCAGTAAAACCACATTTTTCCAGCCATGTCGTCAATGCCGCGGCGGAAGGAATGAAATAGACATTACGCATCTGTGCGTAGCGTTCTCCTGGTACCAGAATCTGATGTTCGTCGCCTTCAACCACCAGCGTTTCCAGCACCAGTTCACCCCCTGATACCAGCTGATTTTTCAATTGCCACAGATGATCGAGCGGTGAGCGGCGGTGATAGAGCACCCCCATAGAGAACACGGTATCAAATGCTGCCAGCTCAGGTAATTGTTCAATGCCGAGTGGTAAAACGTGAGCGCGCTGATCGCCGCCAAGCAGTTTACGAACCGCTTCGAACTGACACAAAAATAGCTGCATGGGATCGATACCGATCGCCATATGCGCGCCGGCCCCCACCATGCGCCACAGGTGATAACCGCTGCCGCAGCCAACATCAAGAATCAGACGATCTTTTAGCGGGCTGATGTGTGGCAGTACGCGTTCCCATTTCCAGTCAGAACGCCACTCGGTGTCGATATTTACGCCATAAAGGGAAAACGGACCTTTGCGCCAGGGCATCAGATTGCGTAACAGCATTTCAATGCCCTCACGCTGCCCGCTGGAGAGTTCTGGTTCCATACGGGCGGTGATGCTGTGGGTGAGATCCAGCGAGGTCGGTGTTAACTCGGGAAGATGCTCAAGGGTGTTAAACCATAACTTGAATTTCCCATGCAACGATGCCTGCTGCCAGTGGCTCAACTGCGGCGGCAGCGTATTCAGCCAGTGGCTCAAAGGACCTTTGGCGATTTGCTGATAAAAATTGCCGAAATCGATCATGCCTGCTTCCCTGTTTTAACCGCCAGTAAAGAACCGAAATTAAAGCATTGGAACCAGACTTCCCGATGCTCGAAACCTGCCAGCTTCAAACGATCTTTATGCGTGTCTACCGAATCCGTCAGCATCACATTTTCCAGCATGCTGCGTTTTTGACTGATTTCTAATTCGCTGTAGCCGTTGGCCCGTTTGAAATCAAGGTGCATGTTGAACAGTAATTCGCCGACTTCGGCATCAGAAAAACTGAATTTTTCCGATAGCACCAAAACGCCGCCGGAATTGAGTCCCTGATAGATGCGGTTCAACAGCAATTGCCGGTTGGCGGGCTCCAGAAATTGCAGGGTAAAGTTCAGCACCACCATTGACGCATTTTCTATTTCAATATCCAGAATATCGGACTCAATAATGTCCACCGGAGTATCGGAGCGGAAGGCGTCAATATGGTTGCGGCAACGTTTGATCATGGCCGGCGAGTTATCGACCGCGATAATTTTGCAGCCCGGCACGCGAATATTGCGTCTCATAGACAAGGTGGCGGCACCCAAAGAGCAGCCCAGATCGTAAATCTGACTTTCAGGCTGGACAAAGCGTTCGGCCAGCATGCCAATCATTGAAATAATGTTGGAATAGCCAGGAACAGAGCGCTGAATCATGTCGGGAAAGACTTCGGCAACACGTTCGTCGAAGGTCCAGTCGCCCAGATTAGCAATAGGGGCGGAAAAAAGCATATCGCGGTTTGGCATGACGGAAACAGGACTGAAATAAATAATTGAGGGGCGGTATTCTAGCAGAATGCGGCAATAAAGCATGCGCTGTTGTCGCGAGAAAGCGATGCCTGATAGATTTGGCGGACAATCCTGCCCGTCTCCGGGGACCAACGCACCAGCAACTTGAGAGATGCCGGGGATAAGGCAATTACCATTTGATGGTAATTGCACGCAGAGAAGCGGATGAGGGGAGAGGCTTCATCCGTAGGGCTGAGTTACCTGATGGCTAATCGCCGATCAGTACAAGGTAAACACGAGTTCCCAGGGCAAATAATAGAGATTGATCAGCGCCATCAACACCAGTGAGACGTATGTGCCCGCCATGCCAACCCGCCGCCAGCGAAATTCACGATGATGCAGGCCGTAATAGTGAAATAAACGCCCAGCAATCAGTAAAAGCCCACAGACATGAACCATCGCAACGATGGCGCCATTCATTTCCATCAGCAGCAACAGGATGGCTCCGATGGGAATGTATTCCACGGCATTACCATGAACACGAATAGCCGTTTGGAGCTCATAAAACCCGCCATCGCCGTAGGCCACACGGTACTGCATTCTGAGTTTCACCACATCGAGAGACAGCTTTATCAACAACAATGCGCCAAGCACTATATAGAGCGCGCTTACCATTTTTAACTCCATAACCTAACCGAAAACGGCTTGCAGAATAATAGCTTCCTCTAACAGAACTGTCGCCTGCCAAGTCAATTATTTTTATCTGAAATATACGACAATGCTGTCCCGTGTATAAAAAGCGCGGTTATGGAGACAGATCAATCAAAGAACGTGGTTAAAAGAGCGATGCCTGCTGTGGCCAGTCCGGCATCGGGGGGAGCGAAGGCAACACGTCAGCCAGCAAGGGCCAGAGTTGCTGGGCCAGCGGGGGGGCGTCACCGATATCCGGAGTATGAATAAATAAAAATGGTTGCGCAGATTGCCACTGCGGCAGCTTATTCAGCCAGGACTGGAACCACTGTCGATTCTCCTGTGCATTTTCACTGCCAATAAAACGAATGATCGGTTGCGTCGCGGTTAAGACGGCATGTACGGGCAGACGCGGTTTTTTACGCTGAGCTTCCCGCATGGCCGCACTGTCAGGCGTCGCATGGTGGACGGGACGACTATCAAGAATGACGCGGTTGACGCCGCGCTGTTGCAACCCCTGATTCAGGCGGCGTTCTTCATCCCCTTTGGCGAAAAACAGCGGATGCCTGACTTCCACGCCATAGCAGAAGGTCTGTGGCAATGCATCGAGAAACTGCCATAGCGCAGGGAGTTGCGCCGGGCTGAACGCCGCAGGCAGTTGGACCCAGAGCTGCCCGATGCGATCGGCCAATGGTTCCAGACACTGATAAAAACTCAGCACCTCGTTTTCACAATGCTGTAACGCCGCCTGATGGCTGATGGTCGCCGGAAATTTAAAGCAGAACCGGAAGTCATCATGCGTCATATCACGCCAGCGCATCACGACATCGCGGGAAGGCAGGGCATAGAAAGTGGTATTTCCTTCAACACAGTTAAAATAGCGTGAATAATCAGCCAGATCGTGTAGCCCTAAGCGGCCCCAGGCTGCATGTTGCCACTGGGGTAAACCAACATATAACATAGTCCCTGGTCTTCTTCGGTAAAAATGAATAATGCTTAGTTTTATATACTAACAATGTACCGAGAGCTATTAACGGATAGCCTGTAACCCAGGTTAACAATCGATATTCATTCATTTAAAAAGAATAAAAATAGGTGGTTGAATGAAAAACAGGTGTCCCCCAATCGAAAAATCATCGGCCATGAACATGGCACCCTGAATAATCTCACGTTGCTAAATCATTGCGGTTATGGATAACAGACTGATAATTAGAGATAAGTATATATGATTAATCGCTGTGAAATTTTTTTAAGCTATGCCCATCCCAGATACTGGTTATTGTGGTTTGGTCTGGGAATATTGTTTCTGCTGGTGCAATTACCTTATCCCGCTCTGATTACGTTTGGCGGTTGGGTAGGGCGTCAGTCGATGCATTTTTTAAAAAGGCGAGTAGCGATCGCCAGACGTAATCTGGCGCTTTGCTTCCCTGGTATCAGTGCGCAACAACTTGAGACTAAATTAACTGATAATTTTTCCTCTCTTGGCATCGCGTTGCTGGAGACGGGCATGGCCTGGTTCTGGTCTGACAGGCGAATAAAAAAGTGGATTGATATCACCGGATTGGAGCATTTGCAAACGGCAGAAAATAAACGGTGTGGCGTTATCGTTATTGGCGTACATTTCATGACGCTGGAATTACATTTTCGTATTTTGGGCCATTGCAAACCGATGACCGTAATGTATCGCCCTCATAACAATAGAGTCCTGGAACTGGTGCAAAAATGGGGACGTTCAAGATCGGGAAATGTCCTGGTCGATCGCAAAAAGCTGGTCTTAATGGTGCACACCTTAAAACATGGCGGTATTGTTTGGTTTGCCCCCGATCAGGAACATGGCGTGAAAGGCAGTGTATTTGTGCCCTTTTTGGGCGTCGAGCGAGCGGCCACCAGCAATGGGACATTCACTATCGCTAAACTGACCAGACCTAAATTGGTGACCGCGGTGGTAATTCGGAAACCTGGCGAACAAGGATATCAATTGATCATTTCTTCTGAACTGGAAAATTATCCCTATGATGACAATATGTCGGCCGCTCATTATCTCAATCAAACGATAGAAGATGAAATTATGAGAGCGCCGGACCAATATCTTTGGTTACATCGGCGTTTTAAAACCCGTCCTCAAGGTGAGCAATCGCTGTATATTTAATTCATTATTTTACAATAATGTTTTAGTGTTCATCCCGATTTTGCCGCCTTTCCTGTTGTCGATACGACGTTCAGTAGGCTGACGTTTATCGACTATACTTATTTCCTGCTTCTCTAATTTTTGCTCTTGCTTTTTTCACGGTTCGAGCGAATTGACGATGTAATTCCTGTATCAAGTGCCGACAATCCTGCGCCAATAAGGTTTGCCAGCTTTCTGGACGTTACCTTTAAAGCGGTCTGTGCGTATTTGGCGTTCAGACTAAAAGGCGATTATGAAAATATTTTCCCGCGCGTTCTCCTTCCTGCGTCAAGAAGTTGCGCCACCCTGGAATGACATTCTACCTGTCAGAGGGGATCTGTTTGGTATGGAGCGCTTAGAACAGCATGGACGCACATTAGCCGCTGCCCAACCTGTGACGTTATCACCACCGAATGTTACCTCGTTGCACCATCGCTTGAATGACAATGCGAAAGTGTTGCTGGCGGCTTACCGCGCCAGTGCTCACGAATTGGAAGAAGGCGGTAACGTCGTGCCGGCGGCAGAATGGTTATTGGATAACTATCATCTGGTTGCGGCGCAAATTCGTGAGATTCGTGAAGATTTGCCTCCCCGTTATTATCGGCAATTACCCAAGTTGTCACAGGGGCCTTTTGTCGGTTATCCCCGGGTATTTGGTCTGGTATGGGCGTTTATTGCCCATACCGACAGCCATGTCGATCCTGACGCATTACGCCGTTTCATTATGGCCTATCAGGAAGTTCAGCCCTTGACGATAGGCGAACTCTGGGCCGTAGCCATCACCCTGCGTATCGTGCTGATAGAAAACCTGCGACGTCTGGCCGATCAGATGACCGTCGGGCGTCGGGATCGTGCTGATGCGGAGCGGGTGGCGAACAACCTGTTGCGAGCCGACGATGTACGCGCCGATCTTGACCATGAAATTGCGAACAACAAACTGTCTTCTTATAACCTTGCTTCTTATGACAACAATGTTCCGCTGTCAGAGACGTTTGCCGCTCAGCTGGTAAAGCGATTACGCGATCAGGATCCAAGGACAACGCCCGCGCTGGGATGGCTTGAACAGCGGCTTAAACAGCAGGGGAGTTCGACGGAAGAGGTTGTGCAGCGTGCGCAGCAGCGTCTGGGGATCTCTAACGTCACCGTGCGTAATATTATTACCAGTATGCGGTTGATTTCCGATATCGACTGGGCGGTATTTTTTGAAAGCGTCAGTCTGGTTGACGCGCGTTTACGGGACGGCAGCGAATTTGCGGCGATGGATTTTTCCACCCGTAATTTATACCGCAGCGCGATTGAACAACTTGCCCGGCAAGCGCCATGCTCTGAGCTTGATATCACAGAAAAGGCCCTTTTGCTGGCACAACAGGCGCCGGTTCCTCCTCAGTCCGACGATCTTCACGAACGTAAGCGTGAACCCGGGTACTACCTGATTGCGGAAGGCCGGCCACAACTCGAAGAGGTGATTGGTTTTCGGCCCGCGCTTTTACTGCGTTTCAATCGATTTACTCTGCGCATAGGAATGGCCGGTTATGCCGGCGCTATCGGATTTTTTACCGCGCTGTTGTTGGTTGGTGCCGGGGCGGTCTTATCGTCTTCTTCCGTGTCAAACCTCTGGCTGTTATTGATTGGCCTGATCAGCATTATTCCGTTGTCTGAAGTCGCTATGACATGGGTCAATCGGCTGATCACCTGGCTGTTTGGCGCCGCGCCATTGGCGGGGCTGGAACTATTGCAAGGCGTACCGCCGAATTGCCGGACGTTGGTGGTGGTGCCGACCTTGTTGTCCAGCGAACAGGATATCTTGCAACAGGTCGAACAACTGGAAGTGCATTATCTGTCCTGCGGACAGGGGGATATTACATTTGCCTTGTTGACCGATGGCGTGGATGCCGAAACGGAAATGCTTGCCGGCGATCAACACATCCTGATGCAGGCATTACTGGCCATACGACAACTTAATGAGCGCTATGGCGCGGGGCCGGCCGGCGATCGGTTTCTATTGCTGCATCGCAGGCGGTTATTCAATGCCAGTGAAGAAGTATGGATGGGGTGGGAGCGAAAACGGGGAAAACTGCATGAGCTTAACCGCTTGTTACGCGGAGCGACGGATACCAGCTTCATCCCGATAGCGAGTCATCCTGTTCAGGTGCCGGCCAATGTTCGCTATGTGATTACGCTGGATGCCGATACGCGTTTGCCCCGGGATACGGCCCTAAAGCTGATTGGCAAAATGGCGCACCCGCTTAACCAACCGCGTTGGGATTGCAGCGGCCAGCGCATTGTGGCGGGATACGCCATTCTGCAACCGCGCATTACACCTTCTCTGCCCGCGGGGAATGATGCGTCATTATATCAGCGTATTTTCTCTGCGCCCGGTGGGATCAATCCCTATGAAGCGGCGGTGTCTGATGTTTATCAGGATTTGTTCGGTGAAGGTTCTTATACCGGGAAAGGGATCTACGATGTTGATGCGTTTGAACGTGCGCTGCAAGGGCGTATTCCGGAAAACCGTCTGCTCAGTCACGATCTGTTTGAGGGGATTTATGCCCGCGCGGGTCTGGCTTCTGATGTTGAACTGGTGGAAGCCTTTCCTTCCCGCTATGACGTCATCGTAAAACGGCAGCATCGCTGGACGCGCGGCGATTGGCAATTGCTGCCGTGGATCCTTGGGCGGGTGCGTATCGCGTCAGGGGCGAAAGTGCGGTTACCCGCCGTCGGGCGTTGGAAAATGATCGATAACTTGCGCCGCTCGCTGTTTGCCCCGAGTCTTTTATTGATGCTGATTTGTTGTGCCGCGCTACCGCTGGCTGTGGCATGGAAAGGGGTTGTCATCGTTCTGCTGATATTGGCGTTTCCCGCCTGTTTGCCGGCGCTGTGGGATGCTGTTTCGCGCTGTCAGCGCGGGGTGACCCGGCAACAGCCACTCAGTCAGAGCCATCCTTTTCGTCATTTGTGCAGCGATCTTAAGCTGGCATTCATGCAGGTTTTCCTCTCTCTGGCCTTTCTTGCCGATCATAGCTGGCGAGCGCTTGATGCATTGGTTCGCACGTTGGTACGGTTAACGATTACCCGGCGGCATTTGCTTGAATGGACGACGGCAGCCCAGTCTGGCAGCCGCCCGCGTCTGACTCTGGCCGGTTTTTACCATCAGATGATGGGGGGACTGTTGCTGGGTGTGGCCGCGGTGGGATGGGGTTGTCTGGTGTCGCCCCAGAATTGGCCGCTTTGGTTGCCGCTTGGCATGTTGTGGCTGGCGGCCCCGGCGCTGGCATTATGGACCAGCCGCGAGCGTAAGACTTTTCATCAGGAAAACATCAACGAGGCGGATAAGCAGGCATTGCGGTTAATCGCCCGGCGTACCTGGCGTTTTTTTGAAACCTTTGTCACTGAAGATGAACATCACTTGCCGCCGGATAACTTCCAGGAGCGACCGAAACCGGTGGTGGCTCACCGGACTTCGCCAACGAATATCGGCCTGTATTTACTCTCTACCGTAGCGGCGAGAGATTTCGGCTGGATCGGTCTTTCTGAGGTGCTTGACCGGATCAGCGCAACATTGGCAACCATGGACCGATTGCCGCGTTTTAAAGGCCATTTTTTTAATTGGTACGATACGCAGGATCTGCAAACGCTGCATCCCGCCTATGTATCCTCGGTTGATAGTGGAAACCTGGCCGGTAATTTGATCGTATTAGCGAACGCCTGTGAGTTATGGCAGGAAGAAAAACGTTTGCAGGATATTCGGGAACCGTTGTCCGATCACCTGCAATTGATTCGCGAATCCCTGTCGCTGTGTAGCGAAACGCGGGATGAGACTTCATTACTCCGGTCGTTAGCGAAAATCGAGGCCTTACTGAACGGTAAGCTGGCGCCTGAACGCCTGTTGCCGGCAGTGATTTTACAAGTGGACCAATTGTTGCAGCGTACCTATACGCTATTGCCGTATTCCGACGAGGGTTCCAGTGCTGAACCGATCTTCTGGATTAATGCGACCAGAGCGATGCTGCTCGCCCATGAATGTGAACATCAATGCTCCGCCGTTGAGCACGACGCCCTGATTGAACGCCTTGCAGGGCTGGCGCTGCGTTCTCGCAAGATGGCGATGGAAATGGACTTTGCATTTCTTATCGATCCGGAACGCAAGCTGTTGTCGATCGGCTATTTGATGTCAGAGAATCAGCTTGATGTCAGTTGTTACGATCTGCTGGCTTCAGAAGCCAGACTAGCCAGCCTGTTCGCCATCGCTAAAGGGGATGTCAGTACTCGCCACTGGTTCCGGCTGGGACGTTCGGCGGTTCGCACCGGTCAGGGGTCGGCGCTGATGTCCTGGTCCGGATCGATGTTTGAGTATCTGATGCCGTCACTGGTGATGCGTGCGCCGATAGGCAGTTTGCTGGAACAAACGACGCGCGCCATTGTCGCGCAACAGCAGGTTTATGGCCGGGCGTTATCCGTGCCATGGGGGATCTCCGAATCGGCCTATAATGCGCGGGATATCGATTTCACCTATCAGTATTCAAACTTTGGCGTGCCTGGTTTGGGGTTAAAACGCGGACTGGCGGATAATCTGGTGGTGGCGCCTTATGCAACCGGGCTAGCCACGATGGTTGACCCGCTTGCCGCGTGCCGAAACTATGCGCGTTTAGCGGCGATGGGGGCTTCTGGTCGTTATGGTTTCTATGAAGCGCTTGATTTCACGCCTTCACGTCTGCCGGATAATGAAAAATTCGCTATCGTTTACAGTTTCATGGCGCATCACCAGGGTATGACGCTGGTCGCTATCGCCAATACGCTGCATAACGGCAATATGCGCCGGCGTTTTCATCGTGAGCCCGTGATTCAGTCGTGTGAACTGTTGTTACAGGAAAGTCTGCCTGTGCATGTCGCTCTCGCGGAGCCCCAGACTGAAGATGTGAAAGTGGGCGGAGGGGAAAGACGTAATGAAACCGCGATGTTGCGCCGTTTCTCTGCATCGCCTACCGGCGCACCGATAACACATTTACTCTCCAATGGCCGTTATGCGGTGATGTTAACCGCAACGGGATCTGGCTATAGCCACTGGCGCGAATTAGCGATTACGCGCTGGCGGGAAGACAGTACGCGAGATGCCTGGGGCAGTTTCGTATTGTTGCGCGATATGCGCAGCAACAGAATCTGGTCGGCGGGGGAGCAACGCGAGCTAAGTGAATCGGTGGGCAATTTGCCGGTTTCATCCGGCATGATCGGCAGCATCGGTGTGCCAGTGCATCGCTATGAGGTGGTTTTTGGCGAAGATCATGCCTCATATATCCGACATGAACGTTCTCTGACCACCACGCTTGATGTGTTGGTGTCTGGGGAAAGCGATGGGGAAGTCCGGCGGGTGACATTAACGAACAGCGGACGGCGTCGGCGTGATATAGAACTGACGTCCTATGCGGAAATTGTGTTGGCTCCACCCAGTGCTGATATCGCGCATACCGCGTTTTCCCGCATGTTTGTGCAAACGGAGTATCTGGATGAATTTTCTGCCCTGATTGCGACCCGCCGGCCTCGAACACCCGATGAGCCGCCCGTCTGGGCCGCACATTTCGCCGTGTTGGAAGGGGCTATTGGCAGCAAGATGCAGTATGAATCAGACCGTGCCCGTTTCATTGGCCACGGTAAGTCAGTCATGACGGCGGATGCCATTCTGGGGCATCAGTCGTTATCAAATACCACCGGAACGGTACTTGACCCCATTTTTTCACTACGTCAGCAGGTGAAAATTCCCGCAGGTAAAACGGTGCGTCTGGCATTTTGGACCGTGGTTGCCACTTCTCGTGAAGAATTGATTGATCTGATTGATAAACATCACGATCGCAGTGCTTATGAGCGCGATAAAACCTTTGCCTGGACGCAGGCCCAGGTGCAGTTGCGCCATCTTGGCGTGAAATCTGAAGAGGCCGCGGATTTTCAGCGTTTGGCCGCTCCCGTCATCTATACCGATCCGCGTTTTCGCGCTCCGCCGGAATCCATCGTGGATGGGGCGGGCGGGCAATCCGGGCTGTGGTCAATGTCCATTTCTGGCGATCTGCCGATTGTGCTGCTGCGCATTGATGATATTGACGATATGGCGCAGGTGCATCAGTTACTGAGAGCCCACGAATATTGGCGAATGAAGTTACTTAATGTGGATTTGGTGATCGTTAATGAGCGCTCATCGTCTTATATTCAGGATTTGCAGATAGCCATTGAAACCGCCATCCGCAGCAGTCAGTCAAGGCCGCGTCTGGGCGGCGCATCAACGCGAGGCGAGGTTTTTGCGCTGCGTGCTGATTTAATGTCAAAAGAATCAAGGGCGCTGTTGCTGTCAATCGCCCGGGTCTCGCTGATCGCTCGCCGGGGTCCCATTTCCAATCAGTTGGCGTTAATACCGTATTCGCCCAGCGAGATCCGATCGGTAAGCCCCACACCGCCGAAGAGTTTGCCAGACAAGACCCCGCGTCCTGAAGGTCTGGAATTCTTTAATGGTATTGGCGGGTTTGATCGGCAGGGGCGGGAGTATGTCACCGTGCTGGATGCTGAACATACCACGCCAGCGCCGTGGATTAATGTTATCGCCAATCCAACGTTTGGATTTCAGGTGTCCGCGCAAGGGAGCGGGTACAGTTGGGCGGAAAATAGCCGTGAGAACCAGTTGACGCCCTGGGGAAATGATGCGGTGATTGATCCCGGCGGTGAGGCGCTTTATATCCGTGATGATACGAGCGGCGTGTTGTGGACGCCGACGGTATGGCCGATTAATGACAACGGACGTTATGTTGCGCGCCATGGTTTTGGCTATAGTCGATTTACCCATAATGCCAATGACGTTGAGTCAGAGTTGCTACAATACGTCCCCCTGATTGACCCGATAAAAATCTCCCGTTTGCGACTACGCAATACCTCAACGCAACCGCGGCAACTGACGATTACTGCGTATGCGGAATGGGTGCTGGGGACGTCGCGCAGCGCCAGCGCGCCTTATCTGCTAAGTCATGTTGATTCACAGACGGGGGCGGTTCTGGTACGAAATCCCTGGTCTGGCAGTTTCCCCGGACGGATCGGTTTTGCTGATTTGTCTGGCGGTCAATCATCGCTGACGGCGGACAGAACGGAGTTTCTGGGGCGTAACGGGCACATGCGGGCACCGGCGGCATTGGCGAAAACGACTCGACTGTCGGGGAATACTGCGGCAGGGCTCGATCCGTGTTGTGCTTTACAGACAACGGTCAGCATCGCGCCAGGCGAACAGGTCGAAATCGTCTGGTTTATCGGACAGGAGACATCGGTTGAACGGGTCAGGAATCTGATTGAGAAATACCGGCAGATCGATCTGGATCAGGTGCTGCGCGAGGTCGAAGCTCACTGGGATGCGGTGACGGGGGCGATCAGTGTGAAAACGCCCGATAGATCAATGGATATCATGCTGAATGGGTGGCTGCTGTATCAAACCTTGTCCTGTCGTATTCAGGCTCGCTGCGGGTTTTATCAGGCAAGCGGGGCGTATGGTTTTCGTGACCAGCTACAGGACGGTATGGCCTTGACCTTTTCCCGGCCTCAGGCGACGCGGCAGCACTTATTGCGCGCGGCGGGACGGCAATTTGCCGAAGGGGACGTTCAGCATTGGTGGCTGCCGCATTCTGGCGCCGGGGTGAGAACGCATATTTCCGACGACAGGGTCTGGCTGGCGTTTGCCACCGCGACTTATGTGCAGGTGAGTCAGGATTATGACGTCCTCACTGAACAGATCGGCTTTCTGGACGGTCCGCCTGTTGCCGAGGGGGAACATGACGCGTTCTTCCAACCTATGCCATCGGCTCAAACCGCCACGTTATTCGAACACTGCGCGCGCGGTCTGGATCAATGCTTACAGTTAACGGGGGAGCATGGTTTGCCGCTTATCGGCGGGGGCGACTGGAATGACGGTATGAATCGCGTCGGTGAAGGCGGAAAAGGCGAGAGTGTCTGGCTGGGGTGGTTGCTGATTCATACTATCGAACGCTTTGCGCCATTGGCCGACAGCCATGATGAGGTTCGGGCGGCCCGCTGGCGCGCTCATGCCGAGTCCGTCAGGGCGGCAATTGAACATTCGGCCTGGGATGGCGCCTGGTATCGTCGGGCTACGTTTGATGATGGTTCCTGGCTGGGCAGTCGTATAAATGATGAATGTGCCATTGATTCCATTGCACAATCATGGGCGGTACTTTCCGGCGCTGCTGATGCTGAAAGGGCGGAGACGGCCATGGCGTCTCTGGAAAAACATCTGATCCGTCATGAGGACGGGCTGGCGCTGTTGTTTACGCCGCCGTTTGATCGCACGGTGAAAGATCCCGGTTATATCAAAGGTTATCCGCCAGGATTGCGCGAAAATGGCGGTCAATACACGCATGCGGCGATGTGGTCGGTGCTCGCTTTTGCACAATTGGGTAAAGGGAATAAGGCTGCCGAGCTCTTTGCCTTGATTAACCCGATTAATCATGGCTCGACACCGGAGAAGATCGCCCGATATCGCGTTGAGCCTTATGTCATGGCGGCTGACGTGTATTCTGTGGCCCCGCATGTTGGACGCGGCGGTTGGACCTGGTATACCGGTTCGTCGGGATGGATGTACCGCGCCGGCCTTGAAGGCGTTCTGGGGATCGGTCGTGAAGGCAATCTGTTGGTGCTGTGCCCCTGTATTCCTGATTACTGGCCCGGTTTTGAGGCAAAGGTAACCTTGGGGGAGAGCCACTATCTGATTAGCGTTGTGAATGATAATCACCGATGCCAGGGGTTGTCCCGGGTCACGCTGGATGAGGTGGAAATCGCGCTTGATGCAGAACAAAAACAGATAAAAATTGAATTGACGGAAGGGCAGCATTATCTTCAAATCATGTTATAAAAAAGAGAATTGACGATTCTTGCTTATTTTTGCGTGGCCGCTTCGGCGGTCGCGCAAAATTATTTAATGCGGCATCTTCATGTGATATCTGGTGGCTTTATATTGGTGCTGTGAGCAAACTACAGAATTTCATCTGCCCAACGTGTGGCCTCCATTACCATATGGAAAAAATCCGTCTCATTTATTGCCATACAGGTTAGATAATAATCAAGATGCTCCCATTGCTGTTGCTCATATTCAGAAATTAATGTCAGATAGACGGCAAACTCACCGGTATGCTTTAATAAAGCACGGTTGACCTTATCTGACAAGATTATCTGAGAAAGCAATAGCGGCATCGGATAATCTAAAATGGCATCCAGCAGTGATAATAATCCGCACAAGAACGCTTCTGTCGAATCATCGTCAACGTGACGTTCGGCATGTAATAGTTCAAAAAATCTGGCCCTGATTAAACTCATACGATAAAGCTCATCGGGCTTTTTCGTGTTGCTATTCGTTATACTAATTAATGAAACAAAACGTTTAAGTTCTTTCTGTCCAAGAAGTATCGCCATCGCTCGAAAAGACATGGAAGAGGAGAGTATGCCAAACCGGGTCTTGTATTTAATGTTTGCGACATAGCGCATTAATTTATAATACAGTGATACATCGGCAAAAATTAACTCCTCAATTCTGACGTAGTTGAGTTCTGGCTTGTTGATTTCTTTCAGCAGGCTGATGGTGCTGTTTGAATTATTGATTAATCTTTTTGATTTCATGACTTCCGGCAGACTAAAAAAATAGCCCTGAAACAGGGAAATCCCTATTCGCTTTCCCTGAATATACTGTTCATGTGTTTCCACCTTTTCGGCAAGATAGGTCAGATGATTGTGCGTGGAGTGATCGATGAAGTTTTTAATCTCATCGAAGGTTGACCTTTTTAAATCGAATTTAATTATATCAACATAAGGCAGAAACCTGTTCCAGTCAGGCCCCATCGTGAAGTCATCAAGTGCAAACCTGAAGCCTTTCTTTTTCATTTTTTTTATTGCATTGAATAATTCATTGTCAGGTGTTGCGCTTTCAAGGATCTCAATGACAACTTTCTCGAGCGGTAATGCTTCTGCCTGACCGTTTATTAACATTTGGTGAGGAAAATTTACATAGCATAATTGGTCGCCGACTAACTTTGCCAACGGGTTTGTTAAAAACTGGTCAGAGATTAGTTGGGCTGTTGCATATTCGGCACTCACATCAGGAAATTTGTTGGTGACATCAATGCGAAAAAGAAGTTCATAGGCAACGGTTTGGAGACGTTGGTTCAAAATGGGTTGACGGGCAACGAATGAATACATGATGAGTCCCTATGTGAGACATACACATTAGCGAATATTATCAATTCATATACAGCGGTGAAGCCTTTATTTTGTGCTGTAGAGAAAAATGGATAAGTTATAATTTTAGCAGATTCAATTAAAAGGGTTATTGGATGTTTCATAAATCCATTGGGTTTCGGTTTTTAGCGCCCGGTGTGGTATCGCTCGATGTGGTTACTGCCGCCGCGCCTTCCTGACCGTGGTGGGAAATCAGCGGTAGGGCATAAACATGCGGCAGATCGCCATGCGTCGTACCTGCGGGCAGGTTCTGTTCTGGTAACAATTTGCCTTACATTGATGATCATTTTATTAACTGATAGCGAAATTTATCAAAAAGAGTGTGCAGGCGAGCGACAGAGCGTTACCTTCATACTTATCGTGCGGGCGAATTTCCTTTATAATGCTCGCCTTTTTTCACCGGACACTAATCCAGAAAAACCATGCCGTTCAGCAACGATATCACTGCCTTTTCGGTTGTCGCGTACAGCGAAAAGACGTGGGTTGTGCGGCTGTGTAAAAGGACATCGTAATGCGTACTGAATATTGCGGGCAGTTGAATTCGTCCCATGTGGGCCAGGAAGTGACATTGTGCGGTTGGGTTAACCGTCGCCGCGATCTGGGTGGTTTGATTTTTATTGATATGCGCGATCGCGAAGGGCTGGTCCAGGTGTTCTTTGACCCGGACCGTCAGGACGCATTTAAACTGGCATCCGAATTACGCAACGAATTCTGCATTCAACTTACCGGCGTGGTGCGTGCCCGCCCGGAAAGTCAGATCAACAAAGAGATGGCCACGGGTGAAGTCGAAATTTTTGCCAGCGATCTGACCATCATTAACCGCTCTGAAGCGTTGCCGCTGGACTCCAACCAGACGAACACGGAAGAAGCGCGTCTCAAATACCGCTACCTGGATTTGCGTCGTCCTGAAATGGCGCAACGGCTGAAAACCCGCGCCCGTATTACCAGCTTTGTCCGTCGTTTCATGGACGATCACGGTTTTCTGGATATCGAAACCCCGATGCTGACCAAAGCAACCCCGGAAGGCGCGCGTGACTATCTGGTGCCAAGCCGGGTTCACAAAGGCAAATTCTATGCGCTGCCGCAGTCGCCGCAGTTGTTCAAGCAGCTGTTGATGATGTCCGGCTTCGATCGCTACTATCAGATCGTCAAATGTTTCCGTGATGAAGATTTGCGTGCCGATCGTCAACCGGAATTCACTCAGATCGATGTGGAAACCTCGTTCATGACCGCGCCACAAGTGCGTGAAGTGATGGAAAAACTGGTGCGCGCGCTGTGGCTGGATGTGAAAGGTGTGGATCTGGGCGACTTCCCGGTCATGACTTTTGCTGAAGCGATGCGTCGCTTCGGTTCCGATAAGCCGGATCTGCGTAACCCGCTGGAACTGGTGGATGTGGCCGACCTGCTCAAAGATGTTGAATTTAAAGTGTTCTCTGGCCCGGCAAATGATGCCAAAGGCCGTGTCGCCGTCATCCGTGTACCGGGCGGTGCGCAACTAAGCCGTAAGCAAATCGATGAGTACGGTAAATTTGTTGAAATCTATGGCGCCAAAGGTTTGGCCTACATCAAGGTCAATGAGCGCGCCAAAGGTCTGGAAGGCGTACAGAGTCCGGTTGCCAAATTCCTGAGTGAAGAGGTGCTGACCGCATTGCTGGAGCGTACCGCTGCCGCTGATGGCGATATTCTGTTCTTTGGGGCCGATAACGCAAAAGTCGTGACCGATGCGCTGGGCGCACTGCGTCTTAAACTGGGGCGCGATCGGGGTCTGACCAACGACGGGAGCTGGGAACCGCTATGGGTTATCGACTTCCCGATGTTTGAAGAAGATGACGAGGGCGGTCTGGCGGCGATGCACCACCCGTTCACCGCACCGCGTGACATGTCGCCAGCTGAACTGGCCGCCAGCCCGATATCGGCGATCGCCAATGCGTACGATATGGTGATTAACGGTTATGAAGTCGGCGGCGGTTCCGTTCGTATTCATAACGGTGAAATGCAGCAAACGGTATTTGGCATTCTGGGCATCAATGAACACGAGCAGCGAGAGAAATTCGGCTTCCTGCTGGATGCGCTGAAGTTTGGCACCCCGCCGCACGCCGGTCTGGCATTTGGTCTGGACCGTCTGGTGATGTTGTTGACCGGAACGGATAACATCCGCGACGTTATCGCCTTCCCGAAAACGACGGCGGCGGCCTGTCTGATGACGGAAGCGCCGAACTTTGCCAATCCGATCGCGCTGGATGAATTATCCATCGCTGTCGTAGGCAAAGGAAAAATTGCGCAGGATGCACAGGATAGACGGTCAGAGAACGAATAATATGGCATACAAGCGGCCCGTTTCGGTTCTGGTGGTGATTTATGCCCGTGATACCGGGCGGGTGCTGATGCTGCAACGGCGTGATGATCCTGACTTCTGGCAGTCGGTTACCGGCAGCATAGAAGAAGGTGAAAGCGCGTCGTGTGCCGCACGGCGTGAGGTTAAAGAAGAAGTTAATATTGATATATCCGCTGAGGCGTTATCACTCTTTGACTGTCAACGCTGTATTGAGTTTGAGCTATTTGCTCATTTGAGACGTCGCTATGCACCGGGGGTGACGCACAATACAGAACATTGGTTCTGTCTGGCGTTGCCCGAAGAACGCGAGGTGGTCATTACTGAGCATCTCGCTTACCAGTGGCTGGATGCGCCCCGCGCGGCGCAGTTGACCAAGTCGTGGAGTAACCGGCAGGCGATTGAGGAATTTGTTATTTATCCGGCCTAGAACAGGCTTTTTTCGGAGATTTTTATGGCAGGTCATAGTAAGTGGGCCAACACAAAGCATCGTAAAGCAGCACAAGACGCCAAGCGCGGTAAGATCTTCACCAAGATCATCCGTGAATTGGTCACCGCGGCCCGGCTGGGCGGCGGCGATCCGGGGTCAAACCCGCGTCTGCGCGCGGCGATCGATAAGGCCCTGTCCAACAACATGACGCGCGACACCCTGAACCGTGCCATTGCCCGCGGTGTGGGCGGTGATGAAGACAGCAACATGGAAACCATCATTTATGAAGGTTACGGCCCTGGCGGCACGGCGGTCATGGTGGAATGTCTGAGTGACAACCGTAACCGTACCGTTTCCGAGGTGCGTCACGCATTTACCAAATGCGGCGGTAATCTGGGAACCGATGGTTCTGTTGCCTACCTGTTCACCAAAAAAGGCGTGATCTCTTACGCACCGGGCCTGGATGAAGACACGGTAATGGATGCGGCGCTGGAAGCGGGCGCAGATGACGTCGTGACTTATGATGACGGCGCGATCGATGTTTTCACCCCGTGGGAAACGTTCGGTGAAGTGAAAGACGCACTGGATGCGGCCGGTCTGGTAGCGGAATCCGCAGAAGTTTCCATGATACCGTCCACCAAGGCAGATATGGACGCAGACACCGCACCGAAACTGATGCGACTTATCGATATGTTGGAAGACTGTGATGATGTACAGGAGGTTTACCACAACGGTGAGATCTCCGACGAGGTGGCGGAACTGCTGTAATGGCAGTCCGATAATGCAGGGGAAACCACGCCTTACTGACAAACGAACCGGCGGAGCGGTGCGATGACAATTATTCTGGGCATCGACCCCGGTTCGCGTGTAACAGGCTACGGCATTATTCGCCAGCAAGGTCGTCAACTGACCTACCTGGGCAGCGGATGTATCCGAACCGTAGTGGATGATATGCCGACGCGGCTTAAGCTGATCTACGCCGGCGTGAGTGAAATTATCACGCAATTTCGTCCGGACTGTCTGGCCATTGAACAGGTGTTTATGGCGAAGAACCCTGATTCGGCGTTAAAGTTGGGGCAGGCGCGCGGCGCGGCGATTGTCGCGGCCGTGAACCAGGACTTACCGGTTTCGGAATATGCTGCCCGACTGGTGAAACAAACGGTTGTTGGTACGGGAGCGGCAGATAAAAAGCAGGTGCAGCATATGGTGCGCTCGCTGCTGAAACTATCCGCCAGTCCGCAGGCTGATGCGGCCGACGCTCTGGCAATCGCCATCACTCACTGTCACTTCAGCCAAAACCTGATTCGTACCGCGACCGGGAAAATCAATCCGTTAGCGGGACGGTTACGCTGAAGTATGAGGCTGGATATTCATCCAGCCTTTTTTATGCTATAAGCTATACCCTATTCTTTGCTGATAAACGTAAAAGGAAGATCAACGTGATAGGTCGTCTCAGAGGCATTATTCTGGAAAAACAACCGCCGCAGGTGCTGATTGAAGCAAACGGCGTTGGCTATGAAGTCCACATGCCGATGACTTGCTTTTACGAACTCCCTGATTTGGCGCAGGAAGCGGTGATTTTTACCCATTTCGTGGTGCGTGAGGATGCGCAACTTCTGTTTGGTTTCAATGATAAACAGGAGAGAGCGCTGTTCCGCGAACTGATCAAAGTGAACGGCGTGGGGCCGAAACTGGCGCTGGCGATTCTTTCCGGCATGTCCGCCACGCAATTTGTCAGTGCGGTCGAACGGGAAGAGATTGGCGCCCTGGTGAAATTGCCTGGCGTGGGTAAGAAAACCGCCGAGCGGCTGGTGGTTGAAATGAAAGATCGCTTCAAAGGCTTAAGCGGCGATCTGTTTAACCCGGTTGGCGATGTGCCGCCGGCGACTTCGCCGTCCGCTGTTGATAAAAACGCATCCGATCCTGAAGTTGAGGCGGCCTCCGCGCTGATTGCGCTGGGCTATAGACCTCAGGAAGCGAGCCGGTTGATTGCAAAAGTTGCCAATCCGGATTCAGACTGCGAAACCCTGATCAGAGACGCGTTGCGCGCTGCGCTGTGAGGTATTCATGATTGAAGCTGATCGTTTGATTTCCACAGAAGCGATTCCTGAAGAGGAAATCATAGACCGCGCCATTCGTCCGAAACTGTTGACGGAATACGTAGGTCAACCTCAGGTTTGTGAGCAAATGGAGATTTTTATTCAGGCCGCTCGCAAACGCGGCGATGCGCTGGATCATCTGCTGATTTTTGGTCCTCCTGGCTTGGGGAAAACCACGTTGGCCAATATTGTCGCCAACGAAATGGGCGTCAATCTGCGTACAACATCCGGGCCGGTATTGGAAAAAGCCGGAGATCTGGCGGCGTTGCTGACCAACCTCGAACCACATGACGTGTTGTTTATTGATGAAATTCATCGTCTGTCACCGGTGGTGGAAGAGATTTTGTATCCGGCGATGGAAGATTATCAGTTGGATATCATGATTGGCGAAGGGCCAGCCGCGCGTTCCATCAAACTGGACCTGCCGCCGTTTACGCTCATCGGTGCGACTACCCGGGCCGGTTCACTAACATCCCCGCTGCGTGACCGCTTTGGTATTGTTCAGCGCCTTGAGTTTTATAAGGTTGCGGATTTACAGCACATTGTCAGCCGCAGCGCGCAATGTCTGGGGCTGGATCTGACGCATGACGGGGCGCTGGAAGTGGCGCGTCGATCGCGTGGCACGCCGCGAATTGCTAACCGGCTGCTGCGCCGGGTGCGGGATTTTTCAGAGGTCAAATCCGAAGGGGCGATTACCGCAGAGGTCGCGACTCAGGCGCTGGATATGCTGGCAGTGGACACCGAGGGGTTTGATTATATGGATCGGAAGCTGCTGCTGGCGATTATCGAGAAGTTTACGGGCGGCCCGGTTGGGCTGGATAATTTGGCGGCGGCGATCGGCGAAGAGCGGGAAACGATTGAAGACGTGCTGGAGCCCTTTCTGATTCAGCAAGGCTTTATTCAGCGCACGCCACGCGGACGAATGGCCACTCAGCATGCGTATCGTCATTTCGGTCTGATACGCGAGGAATAAATCCTCGCGTGATGCATTCCTTTTACGACCAGCCTGAGCTGTGTCAGGCCGGTTGTTTCTTGATTAAACTGGCAACAAACAGCAGCGATGCGCAAAGTACCACGGATGGGCCGGCTGGGGTGTTGTAACCAGCAGAGAACGCCAGTCCTCCCGTAATCGCAATCGCACCCGCAATAATCGCCAAACCTGCCATTTGCTCCGGCGTTTTCGCAAAACGTCGTGCACTGGCCGCAGGAATAATCAACAGCGATGTAATGATCAACGCGCCGACAAACTTCATGGCGATACCAATGGTTAAAGCCGTGACCAGCATCAGAATCAGTTTGGTTCGCTGAAGTTTCACGCCATCGACATGCGCCAGCTCAGGGCTGATTGTCATAGAGAGCAGGGCGCGCCATTGCCATATCATCACCGTCAACACAACCGCCACGCCGCAGCCGATAATCCAGAGATCGTCTGATGTTACCGAGAGTAAATCCCCAAACAGATAAGCCATCAGATCAACGCGGACATTGTCCATCAGGCTGACGACGACCAGCCCCAGTGACAGCGCACTGTGCGCCATAATGCCCAGTATGGTATCAATCGCCAAATACGGACGACGCTCCAGCCATACCAACCCTAACGCCAACGCCAGCGTAACGGCAATGACCGCGTAAAAGAGATGAATATCCAGCAGCAGGCCGAAAGCCACCCCCAGTAAAGACGCATGAGCCAGGGTATCGCCAAAATAGGACATTCGTCGCCAGACAACAAATGAGCCAAGCGGGCCGGCCGCCACGGCCAGAAAAATCCCTGCCAGCCAACCGGGTAGAAGCAGCTCAATCATTGACTACGCCTCCCTGTCTTTTCAGAACAATGCGGCCGTGCAAGTCATGACGGTGATTATGGTGATGACGATAAATCGCCAACTGCTCGGCACCGCGATGACCAAACATGGCTAAAAATTCGGGGTGCAAAGAGACCACTTCCGGAGTGCCTGAGCAACAGATATGTTGATTGAGACACAGCACTTCGTCGGTTTTCGCCATTACCAGATGGAGATCGTGCGAAACCATCAGCACGCCGCAATTGAATTCCTGCCGTAGCTGATTGATTAAATCGTAAAGGGCAAGCTGACCATTCACATCCACACCCTGCGTCGGTTCATCCAACACCAAAAGCTGGGGCCGGTTCAGCAACGCCCGGGCCAGCAGCACGCGCTGTGTTTCGCCGCCCGATAATTTTTGCATCGGTTGTTCCAACAGGTGAGCGGCCTGTACACGTTTGAGCGCGGGCAGGATATCCTGCTGTTTCACCCCGGGACGCAGGCGCATAAAACGGCTGACGGTTAACGGCAGCGTGGCATCGAGGTGCAGTTTCTGCGGAACGTAACCGATACGTAACCCCGGGGTTTGTTGCAGGGTGCCGGCAGTTGGGGACAGTAATCCCAGAACGACTCTGACCAGCGTCGATTTCCCCGCGCCGTTCGGCCCCAGAAGCGTAAGAATGCGTCCCGCATGTAAAGACAGCGAGATATCTGACAGCACTTTCCGGCTGCCAAATGTAACGGAAATATTATTGAGTGATACCAAAGTGGACATATAATTCGACTTGCACAGACTCTGTAATGTTATAATATAACAAACTACACGTTAAAAATCGATGAGATAGCCTTCAATGCAAAAGCGTATTCAGCAAAATAAATGGTTAAAAAGTGTGTTTGTTGCCAGCGCCCTGATAACGGCGGGGGCTTCGATCAATGCCGCTTCCGCTGCTGTGGTGACGTCAATCCGTCCGTTGGGATTCATTGCTTCGGCGATAGCGGAAGGCGTGATCCCAACAGAAGTATTGCTGCCTGATGGCGCGTCGCCCCACGATTATGCCTTGCGCCCGTCTGATGTCCAGCAATTACAGTCTGCCGATCTGGTTATTTGGGTTGGTCCGGAACTGGAGGCCTTTTTAGGGAAACCGCTGTCACAGATTCCGGCCGCAAAACAGATTACGCTGGTGAACTTGCCCGGCATCAAGGCCGAACTGGTAAAAGAATCGGCTCATCAACATGAACACGATGACGATCATGGCGCTCAACATGGTGACGAAATCCACGCTACCCACGCCGCGGAGGACCACGATCATCATCATGCGGCGACTGAGGCAGGGCATGACGAAGAAGACGATGGACACCATCATGGCGAGTACAATATGCACATTTGGCTCTCACCGGAGATGTCAAAACAAGCGGCAATTGCAATTCATGCAAAATTATTGGAACTTATGCCTCAAAATAAAGACAAACTAGACGCGAATCTGCTTTATTTCACGGATAAAATCGCGCAGACAGATGAAAAAGTTGCTAAGATGCTAGCGCCTGTGCAGGGTAAAGGATATTTCGTGTTTCATGATGCCTATGGCTACTTTGAGAAACACTACGGTCTAAGTCCATTAGGGTATTTTACGATTAATCCCGCGATTCAACCTGGTGCACAGCGCTTACATCAAATTCGAACACAGTTGGTTGAGCATAAAGCCGTATGTGTTTTTGCTGAACCGCAATTCAGGCCAGCCGTTATTAATGCTGTTGCCAAGGGAACTGATGTGCGCTCGGGCGTGCTGGATCCGTTGGGAAGCAATATCAAACTGGGTAGAGATAGCTATGCGGATTTCTTGTTGCAGCTATCAAACCAGTATCGGAGCTGTCTGGAGGAAAAATCATGAGGATGCGAATAAGTGCAGCAGATAGTCCGAACTATCGCTCTGGCGTATAACAGCTTACCAAGACCCCATCGCGTCATGCTGGGGTCGCTTACCGTTATGACATTGGCCGTTGCTGTTTGGCGGCCTTTTGTTTATCCCCCCGTTAATGATGCCCCGGTCGTTGTGAAAGATATCGCGTTGGAAGCCAACCAACTGCGCACGCTGACCCCGGAAGCGAGTGAACCGATCGACCAGCCCGTACCGGATGATGAAATTCCGCAGGATGAACTGGATGACAAAGTCTCCGAAGAAAGCGGCGTGCACGAATATGTCGTATCAATGGGCGATACGCTAAGCAGTATTCTTACGCAGTACGGCATTGATATTGCCGATATCACGCAGCTTGCCGAGCAAAATAAAGATCTGCGTAATCTGAAGATCGGACAGCAAATCTCCTGGGGGCTGGGTGAAAATGGCGAACTACAGAGTTTGACATGGCAAATGTCCCGCCGCGAAACCCGCATCTATGAACGTGTCGGTTCTGATTTCAAAGAAAGAATCGAGATGTTAAAAGGGGAGTGGCGTAACGCCGTCCTGAATGGCCGTCTGAACGGTAGTTTTGTCAATAGTGCTAAAAATGCCGGTTTGACCAACAGTGAAATCAGCGCAGTGATCAAAGCACTGCAATGGCAGCTGGATTTCCGTAAATTACGCAAGGACGATACATTCTCTGTGCTGATGTCCCGTGAAATGCTGGATGGCAAGAGTGAGCAAAGCGAACTGTTGGGCGTGCGCCTGAATACCGGCGGAAAAGATTATTACGCCATACGCGCGGAAGACGGCAAATTCTACGATCGTGAAGGCTCAGGTTTGACGCGTGGATTTTTGCGTTTCCCGACGATGAAGCAGTTCCGTATTTCTTCCAACTTCAATCCTCGTCGCCTTAACCCGGTGACCGGGCGCATTGCCCCGCATAAAGGTGTCGATTTCGCGATGCCGGTTGGTTCTCCGGTGCTGGCGGTAGGCGATGGCGAGGTTGTGATCGCCAAACGCAGCGGTGCGGCAGGTAACTACGTCGCCATTCGTCATGGTCGTCAGTACACCACGCGCTACATGCACCTGAACCGTATACTGGTGAAACCGGGACAGAAAGTGAAACGTGGCGATCGCATCGGTTTGTCTGGCAACACCGGTCGTTCTACCGGCCCGCATTTGCACTATGAATTCTGGATCAACCAGCAGGCTGTCAACCCGCTAACGGCCAAGTTGCCGCGTTCTGAAGGGCTGGAAGGTAAAGAGCGCCGCGATTATCTGGCTCAGGTAAAAGAAGTGGTCCCACAACTCGCGTTTGACTGATTCTGTGTGGCATTTTTTCTGCCGGGAGCTTGCTGCCGGCATTTTCATTTATATACCCGTCATACTTCAGATTGCAGGTGCATTGGCTTTGTTACCCGCCCCATTCCGGGCCTCGTCCTACTGGGTTTGCCTTCCTGCACTCGAATTATTTCGGGTATAGGTTTCTGATTTTTGATTGTGCCTTTATGATAGCGGCGGCTAATGGCAAAGCCGTGATGGGCAATTATCATTATCTTGGATTTATTTGAAGAGTTTATGCATGGAAAACGAGAAAAAAACGAGCGCTGAGTTTGTTCCTCAGTTCCAACGAGCCTTTTACCACCCGCGTTATTGGGGCGTCTGGCTGGGCGTTGGTGCGATGGCGGTTGCTGCCTATGTTCCTGCTCGTTTAAGAAACCCGGTATTGGGGGGGATGGGACGCTTTGTCGGGCGCTTATCGAAAGGCGCTCGTCGCCGCGCCCGAATCAATCTGCTGTACTGCATGCCGGAGCTGACTGAAGAACAGCGTGAAATCATTATCGATAATATGTTCGCGACGGCGCCTCAGTCGATGATCATGATGGTGGAAGTCGGTATCCGCAACCCCAAAAATGTCGAAAAGTATGTTCGCTGGCATGGTGAAGAGATACTGAATAAATTGAAGGAACAGCAGCGAAATGTGATTTTTCTGGTGCCGCATGGTTGGGGCGTAGATATTCCCGCCATGTTGATGACATCACGCGGGCAGCGTATGGCCGCCATGTTCCACAACCAGAAAAATGCCTTGATAGATTACTGGTGGAATCGGCTGAGACGCCGCTTCGGTGGCCGTATCCACGCGCGTAATGACGGCATCAAACCGTTTATCAGCTCGGTGCGTAGCGGCTGTTGGGGATATTACCTGCCGGACCAGGATCATGGTCCAGAGCACAGCGAATTTGTTGATTTTTTTGCTACTTACAAGGCTACGCTGCCTGCGGTGGGGCGTTTAATGAAAGTCTGCCGCGCCGATATCGTTCCGCTGTTTCCTGTGTATAACGCCAAAGAGTGCTGTCTGGATGTTTTTATCCGTCCGCCGATGGATGACTTGGCGGATGCTGATGATAAGCATATTGCTCGTCGTATGAATGAAGAGGTGGAAATTCTTGTCAGGCCGAATCCAGAGCAATATACGTGGATTCTGAAACTGCTGAAAACCCGTAAACCGGGAGAGATTGAACCCTACTGCCGCGACGATCTGTATCGAGACTAAGCCAAATAAATAGGCGCGTTAAAAAAGCCGGATGATGAATCATCCGGCTTTTTTGATCGGTGTACTTTCTTGATCGATGTACTTTCGTACCGATAAGCGATTATTCCACGCGCAGAATACGAATGGTGTTGGTGGTGCCAACCGTCCCCATGACGTCGCCCTGTGTCACAATAACCAGATCCCCTGACATCAGGAATCCCTTATCACGCAGCAGGAGGACAGCATCGTTAGCCGCGGCAACGCCATCGGTATAGCTGTCAAAATGTACGGGCGTAACACCACGGTACAATGCGGTCAGGTTCAGCGTATGTTCATGGCGTGACATGGCAAAAATGGGCAAACCGGAACTGATGCGAGACATCATCAGCGCGGTACGACCCGATTCCGTCATGGCAATCAGCGCAGTTACCCCTTTCAGGTGGTTAGCGGCATACATGGAAGACATCGCGATAGATTCTTCCGTGTTGTCAAACTGCACATCAAGACGATGTTTGGAAACATTGATGCTGGGGATCTTCTCGGCGCCAAGACAGACTTTCGCCATAGCGGATACCGTTTCCGCCGGATATTGCCCCGCAGCCGTTTCGGCGGAGAGCATCACGGCATCGGTACCGTCCAGCACGGCGTTGGCCACGTCCATTACCTCTGCACGGGTTGGCATCGGGTTGGTGATCATGGACTCCATCATCTGGGTGGCGGTGATGACAGCACGATTAAGCTGACGTGCGCGGCGGATCAGTTTCTTTTGAATACCCACCAGTTCAGGGTCGCCGATTTCCACACCCAAATCGCCACGGGCAACCATCACGACATCAGAGGCCAGAATAATGTCATCCATGGCTTCATCTGAACAAACGGCTTCCGCACGTTCGACTTTGGAAACGATCTTGGCGTTACAGCCGGCGTCACGGGCCAGACGACGGGCATAATTCAGATCTTCCCCCGTCCGCGGGAAGGAAACGGCCAGGTAATCCACGCCGATTTTTGCGGCGGTGATGATGTCCGCTTTATCTTTTTCTGTTAATGCTTCGGCAGAAAGGCCGCCGCCCAGCTTGTTGATCCCTTTGTTGTTTGACAGAGGACCGCCGACGGTGACTTCGGTATACACCTTCATGCCTTCAACCTGAAGGACTTTCAGCTGTACGCGGCCATCATCCAGTAACAGGATGTCGCCGGGGACCACATCGGCCGGCAGGCCTTTGTAATCGATCCCCACTTTCTCTTTATCGCCTTCACCTTTGGACAAGTTGGCGTCCAACAGGAATTTGTCGCCCACGTTCAGGAAAATTTTGCCTTCCTTAAAGGTGGACACACGGATTTTCGGTCCCTGCAAATCGCCTAGAATGGCAACATGGCGACCTAATCTGGCCGCAATTTCGCGAACTTTGTTGGCACGTAATTGGTGATCTTCTGGTGTGCCGTGGGAAAAATTCATGCGTACTACGTTAGCGCCCGCACTAATAATCTTTTCAAGATTATTGTCACGGTCGGTAGCTGGCCCCAGGGTGGTGACAATTTTGGTTCTTCTGAGCCGTCTGGACATGTATAACTCCGTTGACTTGTGAAGCAGTAGTGTTGCGATTAATGTCGGATAACTCTGTAAAGTGTAACTTTACAACGAAATTATTTCATCTATAGCTTCATTATACCGTTCATCGTCAAAAGTGTGTCGATACTGACTTTGTTCGCTTTCCGATTGCCTGCTTCCCGGTATGCCGGAGAAACATCAGATTGCTGCTGTCTGACCATGCCTGTCACGATGGCGGTATCCGTTACCCGAATGCCGAGTTGTGTCTGATTTGTTGTTATTCTCTCTTTAGGGTGCGGTGACTATAATAGCGTAAAAATAAAACAGCTTAAATATTAATAAATTATCTGAAAGGGTTATTAAATTTTTCTTCTTTATCAAACCGCGATTCGCGTAATGCTTCCTTGACCCGCTTCAAGTTATCCCGGAATTTTGCTCCGCGTCGCAGCGTAAAGCCGGTTGCCAGCACGTCAATAAGTGTCAATTGCGCGATACGTGAAACCATCGGCATGTAAACGTCGGTGTCCTCTGGCACATCAACCCGTAGCGTCAATGAGGCTTCGCGCGCCAGCGGGGTGCCGTCCGACGTAATGGCGATGACAGTGGCGTCGTTCTCTCTGGCCAGCAGCGCCATTTCTACCAGACTTTTTGTCCGGCCGGTGTGGGAAATCAGCACCACGACATCGCCATCGCTGGAATTCATGCAGCTCATTCGCTGCATGACGATATCGTCAAAATAGACCACGGGGATATTGAAACGGAAAAACTTGTTCATCGCGTCATGCGCAACAGCCGCAGAGGCCCCGAAGCCAAAAAAGGAAATCTTTTTCGCCTGGGTGAGCAGATCTACCGCCCGGTTGACGGCAGTAATATCCAGACAGGATTTCACATGCTCCAGCCCGGCCATCGTCGATTCAAAGATTTTGCTGGTATAGGCATCAACACTATCATCTTCTTCGACGTTACGGTTTACATAAGGCGTGCCGTTCGCCAGACTTTGGGCCAGATGCAGTTTAAAATCGGGAAAACCTTTGGTTTCCAGACGGCGACAGAAGCGGTTGACGGTGGGCTCGCTGACGTCAGCCATCTTTGCCAGCGTGGCGATACTGGAGTGAATTGCTGTTTGCGGAGTGCTCAGGATAGCTTCGGCAACCTTTCTTTCTGACTTGCTTAAAAGTTCCAAACGACTCTGAATTTTTTCCAGCATGTTCATATAACAAAAGCCATATAAGTTTTTTCCAATTTCAATCAAAGGCGCAACCGATGCGAATTTCGTGAAAATATACTACGACCCTGTAACGGTTGGCAGGGGAAAAAACGTGAAGTTGAGCGCTTTTTTTACCAGAACATGACTTGTGTCTAACTTTCAGAAAAGTAATCCGCTGTCAGAAACGATAAAAAGTTTCTCTTTTGGGCATATGCAACAGGCATTTTAGCCAGAATAACAGGCCGGCTTTTTATGGACTCTACCTGGCTTACCTCGGATTTTGAGTTTTTGTTACGGTTTACTGGCTATAGTCAAAAAGAGTACATTACTGCTGTAATAAAATTACAGCATCCTGCAACGAGGAGATGAACATGGCGGTAACTTCAACAGCCCAGGCATGCGACCTGGTTATTTTCGGTGCCAAGGGCGATCTGGCGCGCCGTAAATTGCTGCCTTCCCTGTATCAGTTGGAAAAAGCGGGCCATATCCACCCGGAAACCCGGATTATCGGCGTGGGCCGAGCAGAGTGGGATAAAGAAGCGTATACCGGCGTGGTGCGAGAGGCGCTGGAAACGTTTATGAAAGAACCCATTGACGAGGCGTTGTGGGAAACATTGAGCGGCCGGTTGAGTTTCTGCAATCTTGATGTTGAAGATACGAAGAACTTTAGCCGGTTGGGCAAGATGCTCGACCAGAAGAATCGTACCACCATTAACTATTTCGCCATGCCGCCCAGCACCTTTGGCGCGATTTGCCGTGGTCTGGGTACTGCCGGGTTAAACAATGAACCCGCGCGCGTGGTGATGGAAAAACCGTTGGGGACCGATTTAGCGTCCTCTCGCGTTATTAACGATCAGGTTGCAGAGTACTTCAATGAGTGTCAGGTCTACCGTATTGACCATTATTTGGGTAAAGAAACGGTATTGAACCTGCTGGCGCTGCGTTTTGCCAACTCTCTGTTTTCCGCGAACTGGGATAACCGTACGATTGATCACGTGCAGATTACCGTAGCGGAAGAAGTGGGGATCGAAGGACGCTGGGGCTATTTTGATCAGGCCGGTCAGATGCGCGATATGATTCAGAATCACTTGTTGCAGATTCTGACCATGATTGCCATGTCGCCGCCGTCTGATTTGACGACCGATCGTATCCGCGATGAAAAAGTGAAGGTATTGCGTTCACTGCGCCGTATCGATCGTTCCAACGTGCATGAAACGACGGTGCGCGGACAATATACCGCTGGCTTCGTTCAGGGGCATAAAGTGCCGGGTTATCTGGAAGAAGAGGGCGCGAATAAAACCAGCAGCACCGAAACCTTTGTGGCGATTCGCGTTGATATCGATGACTGGCGCTGGTCTGGTGTGCCGTTCTACCTGCGTACCGGTAAACGTCTGCCGACGAAATGTTCTGAAGTTGTCGTGTATTTCAAAAATCCAGCGCTGAATCTGTTTCGTGATTCCTACCAGCAACTGCCGCAGAATAAGCTGATTATTCGTTTGCAGCCGGATGAAGGCGTTGAAATTCAGATTCTTAATAAGATCCCGGGGCTGGAACACAAACACCGTCTGCAAACGGTAAAACTGGACCTGAGCTTCTCTGAAACGTTCAATCAGCAACATCTGGCGGATGCGTATGAACGCCTGTTGCTGGAAACCATGCGCGGTATTCAGGCTCTGTTTGTGCGCCGTGATGAAGTGGAAGAAGCCTGGAAATGGGTGGATTCAATCATGGATGCCTGGTCAATGGATAATGACGCGCCGAAGCCTTATCAGGCGGGAAGCTGGGGGCCGGTAGCTTCCGTTGCGATGATTACCCGCGACGGACGTTCCTGGAACGAGTTTGAATAATCACTAATTAAAGATACCCGACCGGCTTCAAAATATGGCGTGCGGCAGCGTCTGGCTGCCAACGCACAACAGTGGAATAGGGCGGGTATAAAGGATGTTGTGGCGTCCTGTTATTGGCCGCCGTGTATTGGGTAGTTGCAGTTTTTAATGTATGGCTAACGGTGCGGTCGGACATCTGCAGTCAATGCAGATCCCTGTGGCAGGGGCGCGCTATATAATTAATGATGCCTGCGGGCATGACTGGAGATAACTTTTGATGAAAAACTGGAAAACGAGCGCGGAACAGATTTTGACAGCGGGCCCTGTTGTTCCTGTGATTGTGGTAAACAAATTGGAGCACGCGGTTCCTATGGCAAAAGCGTTGGTCGCGGGCGGCGTTCGCGTTCTGGAACTGACATTGCGTACCGACTGCGCCATAGAAGCGATTCGCGTTATTGCAAAAGAAGTGCCTGACGCTATCGTTGGCGCAGGTACGGTAACCAACCCTCAGCAACTGGCTGCTGTCATCGAAGCGGGTGCTCAATTCGCCATTAGCCCGGGGCTGACCGAGCCGTTGCTGAAAGCGGCTACCGAAGGCACTATTCCGTTGATCCCCGGTATCAGCACGGTTTCTGAACTGATGCTGGGTATGGATTATGGTTTGCGTGAGTTCAAATTTTTCCCGGCTGAAGCTAATGGTGGTGTGAAAGCGCTACAGGCTATCGGTGGCCCATTCGCGCATATCCGTTTCTGCCCGACTGGTGGCATTACGCCGAAGAACTACCGCGATTATTTGGCGCTGAAAAGCGTACTGTGCGTCGGCGGTTCCTGGTTGGTACCGAATGATGCGCTGGAAAGCGGCGACTACGCACGTATCACTGAACTGGCTCGTGAGGCGGTTGAAGGCGCGAAAGCGTAATTCAGCTTTGCAGATTGGCAAAAGCCACCCAGAGACGGGTGGCTTTTTTGTGTTGTCGCTATTTCTTAGCCATTGATCTTGACCGCCGCGGCGGCTTTTTTCGCTAATATCACCGCGTCGTCCGTCGTTTCCGCCGTTGCCAGCGCAACGCCCATGCGGCGCTTTCCGCTGATGTCCGGTTTGCCAAACAGACGGATCTGCGTGTGAGGCAGCAAGGCATTTTCCAGTCCCTGATAGCGAACATTCCGGCTATCCAGTTCCGATAGGATCACGGCAGAAGCGGCTGCGCCATATTGCCGAATCGCGCCAATCGGTAATCCCAGAAACGCGCGTACATGTAAAGCGAACTCAGACAGATCCTGAGAGATCATCGTGACCATGCCGGTATCGTGAGGGCGAGGGGATACTTCACTGAAAATCACATCATCGCCACAAACGAACAGTTCAACGCCGAACAAGCCGTAACCGCCGAGCGCTTTGACGACCTGACTGGCAATCGCCTGCGCTCGCTCCTGCGCCAGTTTGCTCATCTGCTGCGGTTGCCAGGATTCACGATAGTCGCCGTCTTCCTGACGGTGACCAATTGGCGCGCAGAAATGAATACCGTCAACGGCATGGATGGTCAGCAGCGTGATCTCGAAATCGAACTTGACCAGCCCTTCAACGATAACCCGTCCGCCGCCAGCCCGGCCACCTTGCTGCGCATATTGCCAGGCCTGTTTCAATTGCTGCGGTTCACGGATCAGGCTTTGTCCTTTGCCGGAGGAACTCATCACCGGTTTAACAATACAGGGATAGCCAATCTCAGACACGGCCTGCTGGAAACTCGCTTCACTATCCGCAAAACGGTAGGTGGAGGTCGGCACACCCAGCTTTTCCGCAGCCAGACGGCGAATACCTTCTCTATTCATCGTCAGGCGGGTGGCCTCTGCGCACGGAACCACATGGTGACCCTGCTGCTCCAGCGTCACCAGCATATCGGTGGCGATGGCTTCAATCTCCGGCACGATGTAATCCGGACGCTCCGCTTCAACCAGGGCTTTTAACGCTTCACCGTCCAGCATGTTAATGACATGGCTGCGATGCGCGATCTGCATTGCAGGCGCATCGGCGTAGCGATCAACGGCAATAACTTCAATACCCAGGCGTTGACACTCAATCGCCACTTCTTTGCCTAACTCGCCGGAACCGAGCAACATCACGCGTGTAGCATCGGTACGCAGGGCCGTTCCAATTGTTAACATAACGTCTACCTGATCGGGTTGTGAAAAGTCGTCGGGAGCGATTTTCAACGTCGCTTGCGACGGTCTATAAGGTGACGGGCAGGACGCCCGTCATAAAAATGGGCGCAGTATAAACGAAAACGTTTGCGTGCGCACCACAGGCGATAAGTGCGCAATACGTCCGGCTACAAAGTCAGCAAGGCTTTAGCGGCCCCGCTTGGCATCGTCGGAGAATCGTGCCACTCTGCAATCAGCTTTTTCAACACTGGTTATTATTCAAAATAAAGGGGATCCGAACGTAATGAGTGCACCGCAAGCAGAAAAAAGACCCCATCCGTTGACCACTCATGGCGATACTCGAGTTGATAACTATTACTGGCTGCGTGATGACCAGCGGAGCGATCCGCAGGTACTGAATTATCTGCGGCAGGAAAACCGTTATTGTGACGATGTGATGGCGCCTTACCACGACCTTCAGCAAGCGTTGTATGACGAAATGGTCAAACGGATACCGTCTGAGGACATGTCGGTACCTTATGTTCGCAATGGTTATCGCTACCAGAGCCGTTATGAACCGGGCAAAGAATATGCCATCTATCTGCGTCAGCCTGAACAGATAACTGACGAATGGGAAACGTTGCTGGATGGTAATCAGCGAGCGGAGAACCACGATTTTTACAGCCTGGGGGCGCTGGAAGTCAGCCCGAATAACCAGCTTCTGGTACTGTCAGAGGATTTCCTCTCCCGTCGGCAATATGACATTCGTTTCCGCGATCTGACGAGTGGGGAATGGCTGCCAGATGTGATTGAAAAGGTCTCTGCTGGTGCTGAATGGTCTGCCGATTCGACCGTCATCTATTACGTGCGCAAGCATCCGCAGACCTTATTGCCTTATCAGGTTTATCGGCACCATCTAGGCAGCGATCCGGCGGATGATGAACTGGTGTACGAAGAGCTGGATGATACCTATTACGTCAGTTTGGGAAAAACCACTTCTGAGCGCTATATCACCATCTACCTGAGCAGCACAACGACGACGGAAGTACGATTGATTGACGCGGTGGATACGGCGTCGGTGCCGCAGGTATTCATCCCGCGTCGTAAAGATCATGAATATGGGGTAGATCACTATCAGAACTCGTTTTATCTGCGTTCCAACCGGGAAGGCAAGAATTTTGGTCTCTATCGTTCGCAGAAACCCGATGAAAGTGAGCTGGAGACGTTGATTGCTCCACGTAAGCATCGCGTGTTGGAGGGATTTGAACTTTTCCGTGACTGGCTGGTGGTTGAGGAAAGGGAACGGGGTCTGACCAGCCTGCGCCAGATCCACTGGCAAACGCAGGAAGAGAAAGCGATTACTTTCAATGATGCCAGCTATGTCACGTGGCTATCCTATAACCCGTCCCCGGAAACCGCCTTGCTGCGTTACGGCTATGCATCGATGACGACGCCGAGTTCGCTGTATGAACTGAATATGGATACCGGACAGCAGCAGTTGTTGAAGCAAGCCGAAGTGAAAAATTTTACGCCGGCAGACTACCAGAGTGAGCGCCTGTGGATCAAAGCGCGTGACGGCGTAGAAATTCCCGTATCGCTGGTCTACCACCGGGAACATTTTAAACCGGGGCAGAATCCGATACTGGTATACGGCTACGGCGCGTATGGCAGCAGCATGGATCCCGATTTTAGCGTCAGTCGGTTAAGTCTACTGGATAGGGGATTTGTTTTTGCGTTGACGCATATTCGCGGCGGTGGCGAGTTGGGTCAGACGTGGTACGACGATGGACGATTGCTGAATAAAATGAACTCATTTAATGATTTCATCGATATTTCTCAGGCGTTGATCGAGAAAGGCTATGGCGATCGTCAAAATATGTTCGCGATGGGCGGTAGTGCCGGTGGATTATTAATGGGAGCGGTGGTCAATCTGGCTCCGGATCTGTTTAAAGGAGTGGTCGCTCAGGTGCCGTTTGTGGATATCCTGACAACCATGCTGGATGATTCCATTCCGTTAACGACGGGGGAATATGACGAATGGGGCAACCCTCATGACCGTACCTACTATGACTATATCCGACAATATAGCCCTTACGATGGCGTTACGGCGCAGGATTATCCTCACATGCTGGTGACCACCGGGCTGCATGACTCGCAAGTCCAATACTGGGAACCCGCGAAATGGGTAGCCAAACTGCGTGACATGAAGACGGATAATCGATTGTTATTGATGTATACCGATATGGATGCCGGACACGGTGGCAAATCTGGGCGTTTTAAACATTATGAGGATATTGCGCTGGAGTACGCGTTCTTGCTGATGGTGTTGGAAAAGTCTGACAGTTAGCGCCGATTGCACACTACGAGTAAACCCGCAGAAAGGCGGGTTTACCGAGCAGCACGATAGTTTTAATTGATGTCAGCCTGTGGTTGAGCTTTCTTTGCCTTTTTGTCCGCCCGTTTTTCTGCGGCGGTTTTCTGGGGTTTCTTCTTGCTGTTCTTTTTGCTGTCCATTCCTTTACTCATATCTTACCTCGCTTGAAAAAGGTTGGTTTGCCTACCCATTAACCGCCTGTTTTACCCAATATGCAAGGGGAAAAATGGTTTTTATTGCGACTCTGCTGAGCCAAAAAAATTATTTGGCTTTGGGTTCATAGGGAAGGCGTGAAAACTGGAGTGAGAGTTGACGATAAACGGCAACGCGCTCACGAAAATAACTGCGCAGATGTTCAGGCTGCTCTTTTTCAATCACTTCAGGAATGACAGGCATGTTATACCGCTCTTTGAAAGCAACCCCGGACGCCGCTAAATCAACATTAACCTTATCCATTTCTTCTTTAGAAAGTTCCGCCAGGTTATGTCCCATCGCGTTTTCTCCTGATTCATCGTGACGATATGCTGGCGTCAAGGTAAAGCAGAGCCATAAAAATCGCAAGTGATACGAGGCGCCTTTCCGGATTGCCGATGGGGTGAGCGCGTTACCTGACCTTATCTGGATCGCGTATCGGGAGGAGGAGGCAGGCAGGGCCAGCCTCACCTGTCATTTTATCCCTCAGCAGAATCACTGACTTTCATCATCTTATCGGGATTTATTGGGGAGCATCATCTATATCTTGAAATTGAATATACCTATATTTAAGGTTTATTTCTTACTGATAATAAAAATGATTATCAATAAAGATTACGAATTTATTGATAATGAAAATTACTATCAGTAAAAAATAACATTTGATTGATTTTGAAGTTAATAGTTATTTATTGTTAATTTAGTTAATAAGATGTTTTTTATTTTTCCTCTTCAAGGCATAATGTTATTCAATTGATTTACCTGCCAGAAAAATAAGGGATACCGATGTTAAAAAAAGAAATGATACAAAAACTGAACGAGCAACTTAACCTGGAGTTTTATTCTGCAAATTTGTATTTGCAAATGAGTGCATGGTGTGGCGATAAAGGTTTTGAAGGTGCGTCCGCATTTTTAAAAGCCCATTCTCAGGAAGAAATGGAGCATATGCAGCGTTTGTTTGATTACCTGGACGACACGGGCAGCTTGCCAATTCTGGGAGCGATCGCTGCGCCGCCGGTAGAGTTCACGTCACTATCTGACGTTTTCAAGCTCACTTATGAACACGAACAGCTTGTCACTTCAAAAATCAATGAACTGGCACATGCTGCAATGATGCAGCAGGATTACTCAACCTTCAACTTCCTGCAATGGTACGTTGCTGAACAACATGAAGAAGAGAAGTTGTTCAAATCCATCCTTGATAAGCTGTCGCTGGTTAATACCAACGACGGCGGTCTGTTCTTCATCGATCAGGATCTGAAGAAAATGTCTGCTGCTGTTTCAGGTTCAGCAAGCTAATGTCACCAAGCTATTTTTAGCAGACATGGGATGAGAACGTGACTCATCCCATGTTGTTTTTTCTACGGCTTTCCCTTCCTGATTTTCTTATCTACGGCGCGCGGATTTACCGAAAAATGGCGCTGTTTCTGTGCTACGCGTTGCCATTTTGCCAGATCGATTACTTATCAATAAGCATGGGTTTGCCGCTCGACTTCATTGGATACTGCCGTTATGATCGCTCACAGAGTCTATATGCAACCTTATGTTTTATAAGGTTTGATATTTATCTTTGTCCGGATAGGACGGTTTGTAAATATGATGTTGCATAATCGTCTGGATAATCATGTTCAGGAACATCTGATGAAGAAACTATTGCTAGCTATTATTCTCGCTTCTCTGTCTGTGAACGCATTTGCTGCGGCGAAACTGGCGAACATTAGTCGTCTGGAATATGGAGAACAATGGGCCTTTACGCGAGAAGAAGTCCAGTTGATTTGTCGGCCTGGCAAGGCGATATATGCTTTACACACCGGGACATTGATGCAATATCCGCTCAATGACGCGGCGACGGAACAAATGAAGGCCGGGCTGGTGAATGCCAAACCGATAGATGAAATTTGGCTTGATGACCCTAAAACCCCCGGTCAAAAGAAAAGTCTGCAACCATTTATTGAACGGGCCGAGTCACTCTGTCTGCCGGATAAAAAATCCTAAAGTGATTGATTCTTATTCAGTTGTTAATCAACAGATACTGAATGGTTATCGTAAAGTGTGAAACTTGTTCCATTTGTGATGGCTGCTAGATGGTTGAGACTGGAAAATGCAGGGGAGTTTACTACGCTTAAGTAGCAAGGCTAGTTCAGCTTGTATAAATGCCAACTTTTAGCGCACGGCTCTCTCCCAAGAGCCATTTCCCTAGACCGGATACAGGAATCGTATTCGGTCTTTTTTTAATTTGTTAATTTATAACGATTTATTTTTGAATGTCCGAAAATGTCCGAAATTCGATATCCGGCCTAAATCTCTGTCCACTCGTTTTTACGGCTATCAAGATAGATATTTGTCGTTTTCATTGAAATGAACCACTGTTGGTCAGTTGATTTTATGAGTGATGCCTTGATAGACGGGCGGCGATTCAGATTATTCAACGTGGTAGATGATTTTAACCGGGAAGCGCTGGTAATCGAGGTGATTCGAATATACCGGCTTATCGAGTGGTTCGCGTTTTAGACCGACTGAGTGCTGAAAGGGGGTCTTACGGCAACGTTTGAACATTTGCGAAAATCTGTAGCTATCACAGGAGTTGTGATACCGACGGACGAGTGGCCGGAATATTTAGTCTGGCCAAGAGGTGTATGCGCTGGCTGTATGTTGAAGAGTCTCTGGCGACCAGCGTTCTCAGCAATCGAATTCATAATGAAATAGAAGCGTGATATGGGAGTATATGGTGAAACGACGGTAGCGGCCGCAAATAGCTATGCTCCTGGGTAAAATCCAAGGGAATGCTGGGAACACTCGATTACTCATTTCACCGACAGCAAAGAAAGCCGGAAAAAGGATGCCCTAAATCTGCATTTCTGAGTTTATGCCAAGAAGAGCATTGAATCGCTCGCAAGTCTTCAGCAACAGCCATCAACAATCGCACCGCAGCAGGCGGAAACAACTATTGCTCGCCAAACCATAGGCAATCAAGAAGACGCGAAGGTTCCGACGTCTCAAACAGATACTTCTCCGATGCAAGTTCAAACAGTTTATAAAACAAAAAAAAGTTGATGGTACTGAAAATGAAAACCTCAACAACACGCCAAGAGTCGGATCAATCCGGGAATCATCCGACAGTAGCAGCAATGATAACTTCTTCTATTCCCATTACAGGGGCAGGTTCAGGAGGTTCGGGAAAAACTCCGAAGTAATGGTATAGCCAGGAAAGGCTGTTTTTTTAAACAGTAAAATATTGAAAATGGTTTAGACCGGTGATATCTTATAAGTAATAGGAAAGTAGGTAAGGGAGATTAGATCATGAAGAATTTCTTACGTCGATTAAGGGCTTTATTCCGTCTGCTTGAAAAGAAAGGCTATATTGTAAGAGGAGATACGAATTCAGCCAAGCCTCTGTGTCCTCATGATATTGCGTGCAACCCCTCTCACCCCTTATATAATCAGCCACGTTATTCTGCTCACAATCATCTCAGAAAAAGATAATCCACAACGTGATTTATGGTATTTTAAATAAAGGCACAGCGATTTTATTCTGTGCCTTTATTTCGTTAAATGTTTCACATTCTTTACTGTCCGTTCTAAATAATCCATCTAAAGAATCCGATATTGGCAACGAGTCGCTAAAAAAAGAAACTGAAGTCAGCATTAAGTTCAAAATCATAGAAGGTAAAACCACCAAAATGGTATATCAGGGGAATAAAAAGGGTGATTATTTTCCGTCCGAAAGCCCAAATAAAAACTATGTTATAGCTGCTGCAAAGCTAGCATTGAAAGAACCCAATAAAAAATATTCAAAATCTGAACTATGGAAAAAAGCCACTGAAGGTTATCGCGATGCTGCTAAAATCAAAATGGTCAGATGGATGTTGTTCTGTCCTTAAAAGAAGTCGGGTTGCTACAGAAACTGGATGAAATCCCGTCATTAAATCGTTCTTCCTAGCCTTTGCGTAAACAAGGGGACCTGGATGATGCCAATGAGTTGTTGGAGGAAAAATTGTTGGCTTGTTAACTGAGCGGGGGAACGCCCGGACTCAGGGCGTTCGGTGGTTAATTAAAATTAGCCCTATACTCTGATAGGTCAGTGAATTTCGATTTGGAAACCCATGTGTATTTGAACGAGTCACCTACTAAATATCGAGTGTCTCGTAACTCCTGCCTTTTATCATAAATTGGCTGGTCATACACATGACGCCCAATCTCTATTTTTCCCCAACAGACGGGCGGTTTAGTTTCGGTGCAGGCTGTAGTCAATAAAGGGAAGGCAAACAAACAGAGATATTTCTTCATAAATAATTTCCATACGCATTATCTATTTTGTTCCATACGTTTTTATAAACCACACAGTTGCATTTTATTTCAACCAGTTGCGAATACACATGATCGGCGTCAGTAAAAAACAGAAATCCGGTTTGAGTGAACGAGAGTTTCCCGAATTTCCCGAAATACGTCATAACTATTCAGGTTTTTTTACTTAACGATATGACGGATGTAAAAAAGCCCACCTGTGTACATTTTATAAACGTTTATACAGATCAATTCTTCGTTATTGATCGGTTATGGCGTTCAATGTGTTGTCAAATAGAGAGATTAATTATTAGTTTGCTAATTTTATAAAAAAAACTCCAATTCCGTAAAATTGGAGGCGTCAAAGTCGACTAACACCAGGGAAACATGTAGTTAATTTTAAAGATAGCAGTGTAATAAAAAGATTCCAGTCTCAAAATGATTTTTATAACCATAAGAAATTCAATGTTGGGCTAGTTCATATCCGGGGGGGATAAATAAGCTTTGTGCAAAGAGGGGATAAAAACTCACTTTTCCAGATGGTAAATAATTCCGTAATGTAATAATAACCATTAAAAATAATAATCCACCGGTACGAGGGGGAATTTCATCTCTATCACCAATGAACTTATTTATACAGCGTCGCGGTGCCGTTGGTTAATGGATATCGGATAGACGGCATTTCTCATTCAAAAAAATTGTCTATTTTCTGTTGTGCCATCCTATGGCGTTACGCAGTAGGATAAAGAAAGGTAAAAAAGTATTCATGAACATAAAACGAAAGGAATAACTATGCAGATATCAGCACGTCGCTTAGCCACGGTCACTCAGGCATTGTTACAAAAAGTTGGCTGTGAGGAGGCTGAGGCTACCTGTGTCGCCGAGCATCTGGTTGCCGCCAACCTGAAAGGACATGATAGCCACGGGGTTGGCATGCTGCCGCATTATGTGAGCTTTATTCACGATGAAATTATGCATCCGAACACGCCAGCCCGTTTATTGCGCGATGGGGGCGCGGTACTGCAATTCACCGGCGATCGCGGGTTTGGGCAGCGTACGGGTAAAGAAGCGATGCAGGCGGCGATTGAGCGGGCGAAAACCACCGGCGTGTGTTTAATGACGCTGTCATCTACCTGCCACCTTGGGCGAATTGGAACCTATGGTGAGATGGCCGCCGCCGCCGGGATGGTGTCGATCCATTTCGTCAACGTCAACGATCTGGACCCGATTGTCGCTCCCTGGTGTGGCAGCGAAGCGCGTTTCGGCACTAACCCTATTTGTATCGCGTTCCCGAAGAGCGAACACAATGCTGCATTTGTGCTCGATTTCGCCACCAGTATTGTGGCGCTGGGAAAAACTCGCGTCGCTTATCTGGCGGGTAAAAAGTTTGATGAAGACGTGATGTTGGATAGTCATGGCCGGTCGACCAATGACCCCAGCGTCATGTGGGAAGGGGAAACGCATGGCGCATTGAAACCCATTGCCAGACATAAAGGCGGTGGGCTGATTATCGCGGCGGAAATGCTGGCGGGCCTGTTATCCGGCGGCGGCACGATTCAACCGGAGAATGAACGGCATGGCGCCATTGTAAACAATATGACCACTATCGTGATCGATCCTTCCTGCATGGTATCCATGACGTGGCTACAGCAGGAATATGATGCCATGCTTGACTATGTCCGCTCTTCCCGGGCGCCGGATCCTGATCAACCGATTCTGATTGCCGGCGAACCAGAAATCAGAACCAAAGCGCAGCGCGAAGCGGAGGGTATCGAACTGTCCGATCAGGAATGGCAAAAGATTGTTGAAGCGGGCGTGTTTTTGGGTATGAGCCCGGATGAGTTTGTGTGATGTGGCGCGCATGCTACGGGATCGTGCCGGAGAAGATTTGAACCGGAGGAGGTGGCGTAGTGCGAGGATTGTTGGTTAGTCTGATTATTCTGGGGGGCCTGATTGTTTTCGCTCCCTGGCTCCTGCGCCACCTTCCGCCTGGTTATGATCCGTTTTCGACGTTGTCGGTTGACGATCCGCCAACTTTTGTTACCCGATACAAGCTGA
This sequence comes from Brenneria roseae subsp. americana, assembly GCF_003115815.1. Taxonomy (NCBI): domain Bacteria; kingdom Pseudomonadati; phylum Pseudomonadota; class Gammaproteobacteria; order Enterobacterales; family Pectobacteriaceae; genus Brenneria; species Brenneria roseae. The sequence continues at coordinate 78,714 of NZ_QDKJ01000010.1, forward strand.
GGCAACTGGCGAGTAACCCTGAAGAATGCCTGACGGTATTGGCACAGGCGCAAGAGAAAGGGCGAATCACCTTTTCAGCGGTGAATGATGTGAAAGGGCAATGTCCGCTATCCTCGCCTGTACGCGTACAGCGTTTTGGCGCGGTCGGACTCAGTACCAGCTTTCTGGCCAGTTGCCCGCTGGCGCTGAGCAGCACGATGTTTGTTATGCAATCGGCTATTCCGCAAGCGTCGCTGTTGGGAACCTCGCTGATTCGGATTGACCATGTCGGTAGTTATGCCTGTCGAAATATTTACCATCGTCCCGAAGGGCGATTAAGTGAACATGCTACGGCGGATGCCGTGGATATTGTTGGTTTTCGTCTGGCTGACGGCCGTCAGATCAGCGTATTGAACCAATGGCCGGAAAATAATGAACGCGGGGACTATCTGCGGGCCACCTTCAGGGATAGCTGCCGTTTTTTTGGCAATTCACTGGGGCCAGAATATAACGCGGCACACGCAAACCATTTTCATCTGGGTATGAGAGGTTTTGGCGTGTGCCGATGACGCCGATTGAACGGGCGCAGAGGATTAAAAATCGGTGTATTCCTGTGCCGGTATCCAGAAACCGTCGATAAATTCTTCAATAGGGTAACATCCCGCGCGGCGTAAACGTTGCTCGTCCATGGCCCGCAGGCATTGTGCTTCCGTGTTGTAGGCACCGGCCACCAGTTCATCACAGCCATGCCCGAGGTAACAAACAAATATCACCAGTGCAAACATGATGTCCTCAACCTTCCGATGTTATATCCGCCATTTTTAAAGCCGCAAGGGGCCTGCTACCCGTTTTTCCGCATCTTGAAACCGCCTGGGTATCTATCATTCAATGCCACGGTTATTTCCTGATACGCTACTGGCAATTGTAGATGAAAACGCTGGAGAAGTGAGGATACTCGCGTTTATCAGGTGGTTTTATCACCACCTGATAAACGCGGGGGCAGTTGAGAACGTTGTTTAGTGACGATCCGAGCCGGCAGAGCCGGCGCCATCTCGAACCAGATCGCGCGGCAGGTTGTTTTTGATCCGGCTGCCAATACGCTTGGCAAGACCAACAGGACAATTCTGATAGGTGAGCAGCAGTTCATTCGCAACGGGAAGGTGGTCCGGATAGCTGTCCTTGCCCTGAAACCATTCACTGGCCTGTTGGGGTGTCAGCGCATAACCGTGGCGGGCATCGTTTTTTGCCAGGGCAATGACGGCTTCATGCTGCCAGCGATAGCCTTTGGGAAAGCGTTCCGCCAGTTTGACGCCGATCCGCGAGAATTTGATGTTGCCAAACGCAGTGATCAGCGTGGTGGGGAAAAGCCAGATTTCACTGTCGCGCTGCCATAGCTGGTGTTGATTGCGGTCCCATGTCAGACCTTGCTTCTCTGCCGCCTGCATCATCAACGTTGCCTCTTTGGCATTCAGCGGCGAAAACGGAAACTTACCGACTTTATAGCCCGGAGCGGGGAGTGGCGGTACGCTGGCTGTTTTCCTCAGGCGTGCGACAAAGAATCCTTCGCTGTCATAGATTTGCGGAAAAACATGTAAAAACCCTTCTTCGGTGGCGGCCTGTGATGCATTCAGGAAGAGCTCGGCTAACGACTCGAATTCGCAAGCGTTGGGAAACTGCTGTTGTAACCAGTGGCAAACCTGCTGATTTTCCTGTGTGTTCAGCGTACAGGTCGAGTAGATCATGACGCCGCCGGGCTTTAACGCATGGAAGGCACTCAAAATCAGATCGCGCTGGGTAGCGGCGATGCTGACAATGCTTTCCGGCGACCAGTGACTCATGGCGGCCGGATCTTTGCGAACCACGCCCTCGCCAGAGCAGGGCGCATCCAGCAGAATGGCATCGAAATACTCGGGTAAGGCCGCGCCAAACACCCGGCCATCGAAATGAGTGATAGCCGTATTGCTCACGCCGCAGCGGCTGATGTTGGCATGCAGCACTTTGACCCGGCTGGCGGAGTATTCATTGGCGATAATACCGCCCTGATTATTCAGTCGGGCTGCAATTTGTGTTGTTTTGGAACCGGGGGCGGCGGCAACGTCCAGAACCTTTTGTGGCATCGCGTGGCCATGGAGCAAAGCGCTGACCGGCAGCATCGAACTGGCTTCCTGAATATAAAAAAGGCCGCTCAGATGTTCCAGCGTATTGCCCAGCCGAATACTTTCATCGTCTGCATTTGACAGCCAAAAGCCCTCTTCGCACCAGGGGATCGGTTCAAGCTGCCATTGATAGGGTTCAACCAGTCGCAGGAAGGCTTCGATGCTGATTTTTAACGTATTGACACGGATGCTACGGCGCAACGGTCGTTGGCAGGCGGCAATAAAATCATCCATCGAAAGCTGGGCGGGCATGATCGCCCGCGTTGCATCAAGAAATTCAACAGGTAAATTGGCCGGAGTCTGTTTAGCCACGCGGGATGTCCCATTACAGCGATAAAGAATAAGTGGCGGAGTTTACCATAAAAATGATTTTACCAAATGGGTCAGGCAGGGGCAGTATCACTGCCCCTGATAGCGTTTAGTTTGACGGAATTGCCGTTCCCCATTGACGCCACTCTTTCGGCTCTTCGTTGCGCAACAGGAAATGTTTGCCTTCCTGCGCCTGCGGTGATAATGGAGTGGTGGCCGGCGTCGCGAACGCGATACCTCCACGGATAAACTGCTGGAATGTGCCGCTTTTTATCACGCCGCCGGTTAACCCGAACTGTAGGTTATAGCCAGAAGCCAGCCAGAATACGGAATTGTCTCTTACCAGATGCTGGTAACGTTTACTGATGCGTAATGCAACGGAAATGCGATCGGAGAGTATCCCCAGCGATAAACCGGTGACCGTTCCCACCTCAATACCCCTGAATAACACCGGCGTTCCCACCTGTAGCGCGCCAGCTTCTGGCGCATCCACGCTGATATTTAATCCATCCTGATAGCGTGAATCGGAAATGGTTGCTTGCTGTAGTTCAAAACTGCGAGTGACGCTGCCACTGCCCGGTTCAACATTGATATAAGGCTGGAATAATGTTTCCAGATGATTCACGCCGGCCGCTGAAATTTCCGGTGTCACCACGGAAAAACGCGTACCTGAACGGGCGAAATTACGCACATATTCGGGATAAAGCACCGCTTGTACCCAGACTTCATTACGCTGCTCGGACAGTTTCAGTGAATCAAGCTGACCGATATCGATACCCAGATAGCGAATAGGCATTCCCGGCGACAGCTTGCTGGCATCGTAAGTACGAAGGATGATGCGGCTGCCGACCGCACGGGCTGCTGTCTCATTATTGTAGAGGACGCGTTTACCGCCTTTGATTTCAGGCGCGCCTTGGAGGTTATCAAAGCTGATGGCGCCTTTCAGCGCACGATTGAGCGGCGATGCCTGCACGGTTAAACCCGACGTATTCAACTGTACGCGCGCGCCGCCCTCGGCCCAGAACACACTGTTATCGGTCAGCAGCTTACGGTGTTCCGGACGAATATAGACATCGACTTCAAAATAATTTGCTTTGGGCCGGACGTGCATGATTTCACCCACCTCAAACTTACGGTAGAGCACAATCGAACCATCCTGAATATCAGGCAGGCTGTCCGTCACTAATGTAAGGGTCGGCGAGGGGGTCGTTCCACGAATGCCTTCCTGTGCTTTTTCGAGATCGCTGAAAAGCGGATAACTCGTCAGGATGTCACCTTTGGTGCCAGGCAGTACCTGAATTCCTCCGCTTACCCATTCCTGCGCACTGGCGCCCAGCACCTGTATGCCGTCCAACCCCACTTTAACGTTCACCCGGCTGTTGACGATGAACTTACTGTCCTTATGCAACAGATGACGATACTGTGGCTCGATCACCAGAGTGAAAGTGACGCCTTGTTCATCCAGCGTGCGCTTAACAATTTGACCAATTTGTACGCCGTGCAGCAAAACAGGCTGTCCACTGTCGATGCCATAGCTTTGAGCCGCGTTCAACTGTATGGCGAGGGCGCCAGGCTGCGACAACGGCTGTTGGCTGCTGTCCAGCACCTCAAAATGTTGCCGGGGGCCGCCTTCTCCGGGGATCAACGTCAGCGTCGGCCCGTTGAGCAGTCGGGAAATGTTCAGATCGTTAAGCGATAGTTTGGGTTTGGTCAGTTCAATGCGTGTGCCTTCACGCATCAGGGAAACCACGGCGGGATCGATAATCAGTTCGCCATTGACCCGCGGGCTGTCGGGGATCAGGGTGATTTTGTTCAACGTTCCGACCTCCAGGCCCTGATACATCAGCGGCGTACGGCCTTCGGCCAGCCCGTCTCCTGACGGCAATTCAAGCGTTATCACCACCCCGCGCTGACTTTGCGCCAGATCGGGATATAAACGGTAGGATTGTTCGGCGCTGGCTATTTCACCGCTTTCCGGGGAATCGAATGCAATCGCGCCGTTGACCAGCGCGGACAGATTTTCCATTTCAACTTTGGCGCCGCTAAAGCTGATATCCGCATTGAAACCGGACACGTTCCAGAAACGGCTGTCCTTTTTCACCAGATTGGTAAAGCGTCGCTCAATCAGAACGTCGATCGTCACACCGTGGTGATCTTGCGAAACCGTATAGTCATACACTCTTCCCACCGGAATTTTGCGGTAATAGACCAGCGAGCCGTTATTCAGTGAACCTAAATCATCGGCCCGCAGGTGAACTAACAGCTCACCGGTATTCACCCGATATTTGGGTTGCGTATCCAGGGCGGAAAAATGTGACTGCGGTTCGCCTGACCCCGGCATCATGCCAATATAGTTGCCGCCGACCAGCGCATCGAGGCCGGAGACGCCGGCTAGGGAGGCTTTGGGCGTTACCAGCCAGAATTGCGTACCGGTCCGTAGGGCATCGGCCATGTCGCTTTTAATGCTGGCCTCGACCTGAATGGTGCGCAGATCGTCACTGAGCTTAATATCTTGCACGGTGCCGACTTCAACCCCCTGATAACGAACTGGCGTGCGCCCGGCGACAATGCCGTCCGCGGAGACGAAATCAATCGTGACAGTCGTTCCACGCTCCTTTTGATTGGTATAAACCAACCAGCCGGCAATCAGTAGCGCAATTAACGGCAGCAGCCAGAAAGGAGAAAACCGACGTTTATTCTTCACTGTTGCCTGGCTTGATATCTCGGGTTTGTTGTCTTGCATCGTTATCCCACATCAGTCGGCTATCCAGCCATTCAACGGCCAGGATAGTTAGCACCACCGCCGCCCCAAAATAAAAAGCGGCGGGCCCCATCGTAAAAGCGAGTAGTTGATCGCGGTTGACGAGCGACATCGTCAGCGCAATGACAAATAAATCCAACATGGACCAGCGCCCGATCCAAGCAATCATACGCAATAGCCGCATTCTGGCCATGATGCCGTTTTCTACCCGGAAATGAATACTGAGCAACAGACCAAACAGCACAACGACCTTGGTAAAAGGCACCAGAATACTGGCGATAAATACCACCAGTGCCACCGGAATATTGCCGGATGCCAGCGAGAGAATACCGGAAAAAATGGTGTCTTCGGTACGAACGCCGTTCACATAGATAATCGAGATAGGCAGCAGGTTGGCTGGAAACAGAAAAATGACCGATGCAATCAGGGCGGCCCAGGATTTTTGCAGGCTATGCCGCCGCCGCAACCGCAAAGGGACATGGCAACGCGGGCAGCGTCCCTGATTATCGGGTGAACTGGTAAAGTGGCAGGCGATACAAATTCGATAGCGTTCTGGTGAAATAACCGGACGCAGGCGGGGGTAAAAACGCTGCCACAACTGGTCGGTATTCAGATGAATCAGCGTCAGGACGCTCAATGCCATTAGCGCCAGAAACGCAATCAAGCCGTGCCCCGGCTCGACATCGGCAAATTCCCGGACTTTGATGGCGGCCACGGCCATCCCCACCAGATAGATATCCAGCATCATCCATTCTTTCAGCCTGTCCAGCATCAGCAGGATAGGACGCAGGTTCATGCCGATACGCGGCGCAAAGAACAGATACAACAGCGCGAAAACCAGCGTCAGCGGAACGCCGACGGTACAAAAGGCCACCATGCTTGCCGTTACCGGGTTTCCCTGGCGGGTAATCTGCCAGATGCCTTCAAACAGGCTGGCATTGATGGAGACGCCAAGCAACCGAATGCTGATTAACGGTTCGGTAAAAGCAAACGGCATGAGAACCAGCATGGCAACGGCCATGGCGGTCAGCCGGGAGATGGGCCAGTCGAGCCCCGAACTGACTTTGGCATCGCAGCGCGGGCAGTTGGCCGTCTGGTTGCGCTTGAGTCCGGGTATCATAAAGAGCGCATCGCACTCCGGACAGCGATGGTAACGCGCCATGGTCTGCGATGACGCCGTAATGCCGTCCACCAGCGGCGGTCTGGAAGACGGAAAAGGGGCAGGACTGATTATGTGATGTATCTTCATATTTCCTGCTGTCAGGTGAACAGACACAATTTTAGTGTATCAGCTACTGGCGCATAACCGAACGGTGCCATAGCGTAACTGAATGATGCCTGACATAAAACGAGGCTACACTTTATTTATGCGGTTTATGGCTATGAGAAAAAGACATATAGCGGATAAGATACGCGGTTGCGATATTGATATGGTGTTCGGCGCATAAATAGCACATTATGCACGTTGCCTGCATGGTAATGCGGAGAATTCCGGGCGCGGATGAATAAATCTTGTGGCATCCTGTAGCGGGTATTTTCGTATTATGATTTATGCTGTTATCTGTCTGAACTGAAAAGACACCTACATATTATTATGAATAAACAAGAATTTTATAAGGATTTAACCCGTGATCTATCATCGCTGATCGCGGGAGAAAACCGTTTTATAACAATACTATCAAACAGTAGCGCATTACTGTTTGAGCGTTTGGATGGGGTTAACTGGGCTGGTTTTTATCTACTGGAAAACGATACGCTGTTCCTGGGACCTTTTCAGGGACGGGTTGCTTGTGTCCGTATTCCGGCGGGTAAAGGCGTATGCGGTCGGGCGATCGCGGAAAATCGAATCCAGCGCGTAGATGATGTGCATGCCTTTCCCGGTCATATTGCCTGCGATGCAGCAAGTAACGCTGAAATTGTCCTGCCGCTGATAGTCAGCGGTCGATTGATCGGTGTTTTAGATATTGATAGCACGATTTATCAACGGTTTGACGCGGATGATGAAGAGGGTCTTAAAGCCGTGGTGAACGTACTTTGCGCACAACTTGAAGAGAGCGATGTGCTGACTTTTATCAATTCTCTCACGTTGAGACAAGGATAACGTAGCAATTGCTGATGGCGTCATTATAATGACGCCTGTTCATGCCTGCGCCGGTTGGCAAACCCGTTGTAATCAGGAAATTTCATGGAAAATCAACCTAAGTTGAACAGCAGTAAAGAAGTCATTGCCTTTTTGGCAGAGCGATTCCCGCTTTGTTTCACTACTGAGGGTGAAACCCGCCCGTTAAAGATCGGTATATTTCAAGATCTTGTTGAGCGTGTGCCGGAATCAGATAACGTGAGTAAAACGCAATTGCGTTCTGCATTGAGGCTCTATACCTCAAGCTGGCGTTACCTGTACGGCGTTAAATTGGGCGCTCAGCGCGTGGATTTGGATGGAAATCCATGCGGCGAGTTGGAACAGCAGCATGTCGATCATGCCCGTAAGCAACTGGAAGAAGCGAAAGCCCGGGTCCAGGCGCAGCGTGCTGAGCAACAGGCTAAAAAACGCGAAGCCGCCGGGGAATCCGCCGAATCCGCCCGTACCCCACGTCCTCAGGGAAAGAGCGCGCCGCGTCGTGACCGTGATGGTGCCAACACTGCACCGCGTAAATCACGTCAGCCTTCGTTCCGCCAGCCGACGTCATCTGCTCAGCAACCCGCCAAAGCGCAGCCACGGCAGGCCAAACCAGTCGCCAGCGAGCCTCAGCGTGTTGCGGTTACGGATGTTTCCAAACTGCAAATCGGTCAGGAAATCAAGGTCAGAGCCGGCAAAGATGCCATGGATGCCACTGTGCTTGAGATTGCCAAAGGTGAAGTCAGGGTTCAGTTGGCTTCAGGTCTGGCAATGATTGTGCGCGCAGAACATTTGCAGTTCTGATACGGAGGCCAACCTGGGCATGAACAATTTAGTCAGAATGACCGCCATTGCGGGTTTGCTGTTGACAGGCGTCAGTTTTGCAAATGTAAATGCAAATGAAAATATTACACGCGCTGAGCAAATTCCTCAGCTTCAGCAGGAACCTCAGCATGCAACGGTAAGCGATCGCGTTGCGTCACGTTTCCTGCGCTCCCATTATCGTCAGTTCATGCTGGACGATCAGTTCTCCGAAAAGATTTTCTCCCGCTATCTCAATATGCTCGACTACAGCCACAATGTGTTGCTGGCATCGGATATTGCGCAGTTTTCCAATAAGAAAACGCAGCTGGGCGAGGAGATCAAATCAGGTAAGCTGGATATCCCTTATGCGCTTTATAATCTGGCGCAAAAAAGACGTTTTGAACGTTACCAATACGCGTTGTCGTTACTGGAAAAGCCGATGGACTTTACCGGCAACGACACCATCGATCTTGACCGCAGCAAAGCGCCCTGGCCGCAAAATGCGGGGGAGCTTAATCGGTTATGGGATGCCAAAGTCAAGTATGACTGGCTGAGCCTGAAACTGACCGGCAAAGATGACAAAGATATCAAAGAAACACTGACCAAGCGTTACCAGTTTGCGATTCGCCGTCTGGCGCAGAGCAACAGCGAAGATGTCTTTCAGTTGGTCATGAATGCTTTTGCGCGGGAAATCGATCCGCACACCAGCTATCTCTCCCCAAGGAACACCGAACAGTTCAATACTGAAATGAGCCTATCGCTGGAAGGTATTGGCGCGGTGTTGCAAATGGATGACGATTACACCGTGATTAACTCCATGGTACCCGGCGGTCCGGCTGCGAAGAGCAAAAGCCTCTCCGTTGGCGATCGGGTGGTGGGCGTGGGGCAAACCGGCAAACCGATGGTGGACGTTATCGGCTGGCGGCTTGACGATGTTGTCGCGTTGATTAAAGGACCGAAAGGCAGCAAGGTTCGCCTGGAAATTCTGCCAGCGGGTAAAGGAACGAAAACCCGGACGGTGACGTTGACGCGTGAACGCATTCGTCTTGAAGACCGCGCGGTGAAGATGTCGGTCAAGAATGTCGGCAAAGAGAAGGTTGGCGTACTGGATATCCCCGGTTTCTATGTCGGCCTGACGGATGACGTCAAAGTCCAACTACAGAAGCTGGAAAAACAGCATGTCAGCAGCATTGTTATCGATCTGCGCAGCAACGGCGGCGGCGCGCTGACGGAAGCGGTCGGTTTGTCCGGTCTGTTTATTCCGAGCGGTCCGGTTGTTCAGATTCGCGATAATAACGGCAAAATTCGTGAAGATAGCGATACTGACGGCATTGTGTATTACAAAGGGCCGCTGGTGGTGCTGGTAGACCGTTTCAGCGCATCCGCATCGGAAATCTTTGCGGCGGCGATGCAGGACTATGGTCGCGCGCTGATTGTGGGCGAGCCGACCTTTGGTAAAGGTACGGTACAGCAGTATCGCTCACTGAACCGCATTTACGATCAGATGTTGCGTCCTGACTGGCCGGCGTTAGGTTCTGTTCAGTATACGATTCAGAAATTTTATCGTATCAATGGCGGCAGCACGCAGATGAGAGGCGTCACGCCAGATGTGATGATGCCAACCGGAACGGAAACGGTGGATACCGGTGAGAAGTTTGAAGATAACGCGCTGCCGTGGGATAGCATTAAAGCCGCTAACTACACGAAGAGTGGCGATCTGAAACCGCTGATCGGTTCGCTGAACGAGCACCATCAGGAGCGGATTGCCAAAGATCCTGAATTCCAGTATGTCGCTCAGGATATCGCGCGCTATAACTCGACGAAAGACAAACGCAACACGGTGTCGCTCAACCTTGCTCAGCGTGAAAAGGAAAATGAAGACGACGAAGCGATGCGTCTGGGACGAATCAACGAGCGTCTGGCAAGGGAAGGTAAAAAACCGCTGAAGTCACTGGAAGATCTGCCAAAAGATTATCAGGCACCCGATCCTTACCTGGATGAAACGGTACACATTGCGCAGGATTTGGCGCAGGAGCAAAAAGAGTAAATCTCCCCGCGGTGTTGGCTTTTGCAACCCCCCCTTCTTCCCGGTGGAGGAAACTCACTAACACTGCTCCTCACTAACAATCCTCCCCTGCGAGGGGGAGGATTGAGATGGAGTAAGCATCAAAAGATTAACGACCCGCTTTCAACTGCTGGAAATAGGTTTCGTACAGCGTGCTGGCGCTGCCAACGTCGTTTTGCCACTCACCTTTATTGATTGTTTCTTCATCCGGATACAGCGTTTTGTCACCTGATACCTCGGCAGGCAGCAGTTTCTTTGCTGCAAGATTCGGTGTGGGGTAACCAATGGTCTCAGCGACCTGTGCGGCAATCTCGGGGCGCAACAGGAAGTTAATCATTTTCATCGCGCCATCGACGTTTTTAGCATTAGCCGGGATAGCCAGGCTGTCCATCCAGAAAATACCGCCTTCTTGCGGCCAGACCACATCCAACGGGGTGCCCGACTGACGGGCGACATACGCGGAACCGTTCCAGACCATTCCCAGATTCACTTCACCTTCCATAAACGGATTACCCGGATTATCGGAATTGAAGGTCAATACGTTAGGCATTAATTTCTTCAGTTCGTTATAGGCGGCTTCAATCTCTTTCGGATCGGTGGTGTTAGCGGAATAGCCCAGCTTACGCAGCGCAATCTGGAACACTTCGCGAGCGTCATCAGTCAGCAGCAGGCTATTTTTATACTTTGTGTCCCACAGATCGGCCCAGCGAGTGACGCTGGCCGGATCGATAACGTCACCGTTAACGCCAATTGCCGTTGCGCCCCAAATATAGGGGACGGAGTATTCGTTGTCAGGATCAAAGGATTTGTGCAACAGGTTCGGATCAAGATTGTGGAAGTTGTTGAGCTTGCTGGTATCAATCTTTTGCAGCATGCCCTCTTTGCTCATTTTGGAGATGAAATAGGTAGACGGCACGACCAGATCGTAGGCGCTGTCCTGATAGGTTTTCAGCTTGGCATACATGCTTTCGTTGGATTCATAGGTGGAATAAATCACCTTGATGCCCGTTTCCCTGGTGAACTGTTCCAGCAGTCCGGGCGGTACATACTCTGTCCAGTTATAGAAATAAAGGGTTTTACCGTCGTTGGCACTGGCGCTGTTAAGCCCCAAAGCCAGCGAACAGGCTGCCAGCAGATGTGACCACTTTTTCATATTGTTTATCTCCTTAAATGTCCCAAAGGATACGTACCGCTATTTTGAAACCTGTTGGGTATAAGTATTACAGGCTAGTGATTAAATGTGATTTCGTTTTCCTAATCCTGGTTTTGCCATGCATTCCCGATTATTTCCTGGTACGGTCGCGCAGGATCAGCTGACTGCTGAGAACCAAAAGTAACGATAACATGAGCAACATCGTCGCCAGCGCATTGACTTCCGGGGAAACCCCAACCTTGACCATCGAGTATATTTTCAACGGCAGAATTTCATACGTCGGACCGGTAACAAAAGACGATACGACCACATCGTCCATGGATAAGGTGAAACTGAGTAACCAACCGGCAGCAACCGCCGGCATGGCTAACGGCAGAATAATTTTTCGCAGAATAATGACTTCACTCGCGCCCAAATCGCGGGCCGCCTCCAGCATCCGAACATCGAATCCTTTCAGCCGCGAATAGACGGTTATCACGACGAAAGGCAGACAGAATGTAATATGAGAGAACAGCAGCGACCAGAATCCCAGTGAAATCCCCAACAGCATAAATAGCACCAGCAGGGAGATCGCCATGACGATATCGGGTGACATCATCACGACGAACAACATGCCGCTGACGAACGGTTTACCACGAAAGCGATAGCGATAGAGCGCGACGGCGGTCAGTGAGCCGATCAACGTGGCAAAGGTAGCGGAAAAAACCGCCATGGTCAGCGAATGCTGGGCGGCCTGCAACAGGCTGTCGTTGTTCAGCAGCCGGCGATACCAGTCCAGCGTAAAGCCTTGCCAGTTAATGCCGAAGCGTGCCTGATTGAAGGAGTTCACAATCAGAATAATGATAGGAATGTACAGATAGGCGTAGATGATGGACATAAATCCGCCACGCAACAGACGTCCAATCATGCCAGTTCCTCTTTCTTGTTCAGCAGGCGGGCCGTGCGGTAGTAGATAAACAGCAGTACCCCCATGATTAAGGTCAGGCAGATACTGGTCGCTGCGCCAAATGGCCAGTCACGAATGTTAAGGAACTGACTTTTGATGACATTACCAATCAACAGGTTTTTGGCTCCGCCCATCAGGTCTGCGACGAAGAACAGCCCCATTGCTGGCAGCAGCACCAGCAAACAGCCCGCAATGATCCCCGGCATGGTCAGCGGAATGACGATACGGATGAATGTCTGCCACTTGTTGGCGCCCAGATCGCGGGCGGCTTCGAGATACGCCTTATCCAGTTTCTCGATGCTTGAATAGAGCGGTAGCACCATAAAAGGCAGCAGGATGTAGATCAGGCCGAGCACCACCGCTTCGGAGGTGTACATAATGCGCAGGGGGCTATCAATGATGCCGGTCCACATCAGGAATTCATTCAAATGTCCGCGCGTGCTCAGAAATATCTTCAGCCCATAAATACGAATCAGTGAATTTGTCCAGAAAGGGACAATCAGCAAAAACATCATCAGCGGACGGATTCGTTCTGGCAGGCGGGCCAGAATAAAGGCGAAGGGGTAGCCCAGAATCAGGCAGCACAGCGTCGCGATCGCCGCCATATTCAACGAGTGCAGCAGAACCGAGGCATACATGGGATCGGCAAGACGGGCGTAATTGTCCAGCGTGAACACCAGACTGACCAGATCGGTATCGTCACGGGTCAGAAAACTGGTGCCGATAATCATCAGATTCGGCATGAAAACGAACAGCGTCAGCCAGGCGACAATAATTGTGATAATGGCGTTCTGAAAGCGTTTACGCGGCTTCTTCATCGTGCAGAACGACCTCCCAACTTTCGACCCAGGTCACGGCGACTTTCTGATCGAGCGAGTGATCAAAATCAGGATCGTCCTCATTGAAGAACTCACTGACCATCACCATTTTGCCGTTCTCAAGCTCAATGTTGGATTCCAGCGTCATGCCTTTGTAATTTCGCTCGCGCACGTACCCGATGATCCCCTCGGCCTGCGTGCTGTCATTGATTTCCTCCACCCGCAGGTCTTCCGGTCGCAGTAACACGTTGAGGTGCTGCCCGACGCTAACCGGGAAATTGACTGTAACCACGCACTCGTGTTCTTCCACACGAGCGCGTACCCGCTGTTCGTCAATCTGTTCTAACACGATGGCATCAAGCCTATTGATTTCACCGATAAAACTGGCCACAAACAGGTTCTTCGGCTCTTCATAGATTTCTCGCGGCGTACCGTCCTGCTCAATACGACCATCGCGCATCACCACGATGCGGTCAGACATGGTGAGCGCTTCTTCCTGATCGTGCGTCACAAAAATAAACGTAATGCCCAGCGTACGTTGCAGGGCTTTCAGTTCATTTTGCATCTGCTTGCGCAGCTTGTAATCGAGCGCCGAAAGCGGTTCATCCAGCAGCAGAACTTTCGGCTGATTAACGACCGCTCGGGCAATCGCCACGCGCTGCTGCTGGCCGCCGGAAAGTTGATGAGGGCGACGTTGCGCCAGACTGTCCAGTTGCACCATCTTCAGGGCTTCAATCACGCGCGGGGTAATTTCGGCCGCCGGCGTTTTCTGCATCCGCAGGCCGAAGGCAACATTGTCAAAAACGCTAAGGTGAGGAAATAGGGCGTAGCTTTGGAAAACGGTATTAATGTACCGCTGCTCGGCAGGCTGGTGGGTAATATCCTGTTTTTCTAATATAACATTGCCGCTATCTACGGTTTCCAGACCGGCGATCAACCGTAATACGGTGGTTTTACCACAGCCGGAGGGACCGAGAATGGTCAGAAACTCGCCGTTATTAATGGTGAGATTAAAGTGAGAAATGATGTCTTTGCCATCAAAATTTTTATGGACATCGATCAACTCGACGACCGGTGTAGCGCAAGCGTTATCTTTCATTAAGGTATTGCTCTGTTTCCAAGTATGGCGTGTCCACGGAAGATCCGCTGTGATGCATGCCAAGGGTTATCACCTTTCAGCCTACGAACTCAGTTGAGGGCGGCATTTTACGGGAAACGATGCTTAACGCCAACTTGTGTTGACATACTTCTGACCGGGAATCTGGATTACCTGATAAATGAGGGCGGGGGAATGATATCTGAATATTTCATGATTGTTCTTTTTTTGATGATAATCTGTGAAATATGGCCGGTGGGGCAGCGTCTTTGTCGTATTTTGCTACCTTGCAAACGACGCTGAATAGTGGAAATTACGGTTTTTCCGCTTCAGGACGCTAACACAGTAAAAACTGACCTGACGCAATATCTGCGTTGATAGCCATCCTCATAATGCAAAACAGGGCTCCAGAGGGCAATAGAGATGGATAAATTACTCGACAGGTTTTTAAATTACGTTTCTTTTGATACTCAGTCAAAATCCGGCGTTCGGCAGGTACCGAGTACAGAAGGACAACTCAGACTGGCGCGTGCTTTGCAACAGGAACTGCTGGAGTTGGGATTTGAACAGGTAACGCTTAGCAAACATGGCTGCGTGATGGCGACGCTGCCTGCGAATGTTGCCTGGGCGGTGCCGACCATCGGCTTTATTTCTCATATGGATACGTCGCCTGATTACACCGGAAAAAATGTTAATCCACAAATACTGGAAAACTATCGCGGCGGTGATATTGCGTTGGGGATTGGTGACGAGGTGTTGTCGCCGGTGATGTTCCCGGTGTTGCATCAACTGTTAGGCCATACGCTGATTACCACCGACGGCAAAACGCTGCTGGGTGCGGATGATAAGGCGGGAATTGCCGAAATTATCACGGCGATGATGCGATTGAAAAAACGTCAGGTGGCGCATGGGGAAATTCGCATTGCGTTTACGCCCGATGAAGAGATCGGCAAAGGGGCACAGTTCTTTGATGTGAAAGCCTTTAATGCGCAGTGGGCCTATACCGTTGATGGCGGCGGCGTTGGTGAACTGGAGTATGAAAACTTCAATGCCGCCTCGGTGACTGTAAAAATTGTTGGTAATAACGTGCATCCAGGCAGCGCCAAAGGCGTAATGGTGAATGCGCTGACGCTGGCGTCTCGTTTCCATCAGGAAGTCCCTGCCGATGAATCCCCCGAAAAGACCTCGGGTTATCAGGGTTTCTATCATTTGCACAGTGTCAAAGGTGTGGTTGAACGCGCGGAAATGCACTATATCGTGCGTGATTTTGAGCGTGCGGGTTTTGAACGACGCAAACAGAAGATGATCGAGATTGCCGAAAAAGTAGGGGCGGGTCTGCATCCCGATTGTTATATCGAGGTGACGATAACCGACAGCTATTACAATATGCGGGAACAGGTTGAGCAACATCCGCATATTATCGCGCTGGCGCAGCAGGCCATGCGGGATTGCGATATTGAACCGGTTCTCAAGCCGATTCGCGGCGGAACTGACGGCGCACACCTGTCGTTTCAGGGGTTACCGTGCCCGAATCTGTTTACCGGCGGATACAATTACCATGGAAAGCATGAGTTTGTGACGCTGGAAGGTATGGAGCAGGCGGTATCCGTCATCATGAGAATTGCCGAATTGACCGCCCAGCGGGCCAAACCACAGTAAGCCGGTTTTGTCGCGCGCTGTCGGCATAATTAAAAACCAAAGGCGGGGAAACCCCGCCTTATTTCTATGTATCATTCTGGAGATTAATCGGCGAAATACCAGTAGCCGCTGTTAACCAGAACGGTGAGCTGAGCCAGGAACGACGGATCGTCCAACGCTTCACCCAACATGGATGCATCAATGGCATAGTGCTCAGCCAGCGCGAATGCGGCCTGCTTGTGCGGCGTATCGATTTTTTCGCCGTTCACAAAACAGCAATCGCCGACGCACAGGACGCGTAACCCGCCCAGACGACGTAATTGCTCACCCTGTTGCAGATACTCGTAGATTTCACCCGCCTGATAAGGTGGTTCCGGCGGCGCGAGATCGAGCTCATGACGAGATTGAGAAATAAATTCACCAAACCAATTCTGGAAATGTTCTGGCTGCTGAACCAGCTCCAACATCATTTTCTGCAACTCGTCCATCTCCTGCGGCAGGATGGTCGCCGGGTGCTCACGCGAGGGAATTGACGGATCGCTGTAGCGGTAGCTGCCAAGTTCGCGGGAAAGCACATAATCAGCAAAACCACTCACCAACTCACGCGCATTCGGGGCACGGAAGCCCACGGAGTAGTTGAGCGCGTTTTCCAGCGAATAGCCTTCGTGCGGGAAACCGGGCGGAATATACAGAATATCGCCCGGTTCCATTTCTTCATCAATGATGGCATCGAACGGATCGACCTGTAGCAGGTCAGGATGAGGACAATGCTGCTTCATCGGGATCTTTTCGCCCACGCGCCAGCGGCGGCGTCCGGTGCCCTGAATGATGAACACGTCATATTGATCCAGATGAGGGCCAACGCCGCCACCGGGAACGGAGAAAGAGATCATCAGATCATCCATGCGCCAGTCCGGTAGCTGACGGAAAGGGCGCATCAGCGCAGCGGAAGGCTCGTGCCAGTGGTCGACGGCCTGAACCAATAGCGACCAGTTGGTCTCACCCAAATGATCGAAACTTTCAAAAGGACCGTGGCTGACCTGCCAGCGGCCATTGTTGTGGCTCACCAGACGGCTATCGACCTCATTTTCCAGTGCCAGACCTGCCAGTTCATCAGGAGAAATCGGATCAATGAAATTCGTGAAACCGTGTTTGATAATGACCGGGCGTTTTTGCCAGTAGCGTGCAAAAAAATCCTGCCAGTCGAGATTGAGCTGATAGTCCATACCATATTTCCCAGGAAACAAGAGGCTGGAAGCAATTATAGCGGAAGCGCCGTCAGCTGTACTGACTTTCACACCTCATTCTGAGCAAGATTCTGGCGGGAGAAGATGGCTTCCACCCGGGCGCCGCCCAGTTTGCTGTCGCTGATGAGGATCTCTCCCTGATATTGTTCAATAATTTCTGCGGCAACCGATAAGCCGATGCCCTGTCCGGGGCGTAACCGATCAGCGCGCTGCCCTCGCTGGAAAATGACTTCCCGTTTGCTGGCGGGAATGCCGGGACCATCATCGTCAATAATCAGATGAAGTTTATGGTCGGAATGCTGAGCGCTGATCTCGACGAATTCCAGACAGTATTTGCAGGCGTTATCCAGAATGTTGCCCAACACTTCCATAAAGTCGTTTTTTTCACCCACAAACGTGAGCTCGGGGGGGATATCCAGCGTCAGTACGACGCCTTTCCGCTGATACACCTTATTTAGCGCAGAACAAAGCCCGTCCAGCATAGCGGGCACGGAATGGACTTCCCGCATCAGCATATGGTGCTCCGAGCGGACGCTGGCGCGGTGCAGGTAGTAACCTATCTGCTGTGATATCCGGCTGATTTGGGCCAGCATAATTGGTTCTGCCTGATCGATGGTGATCTCTTTACCGGTACGTAATGCCCGCAGGGTGGTTTGTAACACCGCCAGCGGGGTTTTCAGACTGTGCGTTAAATCTGTCAGGGTGGTGCGATATTTGTGGTAACGCTGTCGTTCATTATTCAGCAGGATGTTCAGGTTTCTCACCAGACTGAGCATTTCCCGCGGAGGATTTTCATCCAGCTGTTCCCGCGTTCCGTTTTCCAGCTCGGCAATCTGCCTCACCAGGTGTTTGATCGGCCGCAAGCTCCAGTGAGCGGCCAGCCAGAGCAGGGGTAAAACCAGTATCAGGTTGGCCAGCAATACGTAGTTAAACCATTCCCAGACCACGTCTGCCTGCTGCAATTCCTGCGGAATTCTGTCAATGACGACAATCGTCAACTGGGGAAGATGTTCGGTTTGCGGGTAGACGTTCACCGCGATCGAGTGGGTAAGGGCATTGCTATGCACGTTGTTGAGCGCCCGCAGGCCATTCAGAAGCAGCGTATTGCCTGTTAGCACGGCGCTGCTGGTATCGCTGTCGGTATCCAGCTCATGGTAGGCGGTTTTTTGCAGCAATTCAGGTTTGATTAAGGCTTCGAGTTCGGGAACTTTCTTTTCACGCCAGAGAATATTTCCCTGCCGATCGTAAATCAGCACCAGCGTGGGGAAATTGATATCCACATCCGGGGGCGTCACGATGTTGAGCTGATTATCCCGCCACTGTGCCAGACTATAATACAGATTACTTTCACCCCGCAGCAGGCGGAAAGAGGTTTTATCAAAATTGACGCTGTAGCCGATAATGGCTACCACGCCGTAAGACAACGACAGAGCGAGGACGATAGCGGCTGTCGCCAGCAAAAAGCGAACGCGTAGTGAAAACGGCGGTTTCGGTTCACTCATTTTGCGTTTGATGGTTCTCAATGTCGAAACGGTATCCCTGACCACGGACCGTCGTGATGACGTCGGGTGATCCGGCGCTTTGTATTTTTTTGCGTAAACGCCCCATCAGTACATCAATGGTATGGCTTTCACGCAATTCTGCATCGGGATAGAGTTGCAGCATCAGTGATTCCTTGCTGACCACTTTACCGCTGTTACGAATCAGGGTCTCAATGATCGTGTATTCAAACGCGGTGAGCTTGACCAACGCGCCATGAATCATCAGCTCGCGTCGTGAAAGATCAATTTCAAACGGTGCGATGTTGATCACCTGTGACGCCAGCCCGCTGTTGCGGCGCATCAGCGCCTGTAAACGTGCGGCAACTTCTTCCATATGAAACGGTTTGGTGACGTAGTCATCCGCACCGGCTTCCAGCACGGCGACCTTATTCTGCCATCCTTCACGGGCGGTCAGCACCAGAATTGGCAATTTAACCTGCTGTGAACGCCAGCGTCGAATCAAGCTTATGCCGTCTTCATCAGGCAGGCCGAGATCCACAATCGCAATATCGGGCGTATTTTCATGTAAAAAATAGTCGGCTTCTTTCGCATCGGCGGCGGCATCAACCTGATGTCCCATTTCATTCATTTGAACGGTCAGATGGTGACGTAATAAAATATTATCTTCGATAACCAGAATGCGCACGGTTATTTCCTCTGTCAAACAGGCAAAATCAACCTGATGAAAAGATTAAACTATCCATAACGATAACAAACAAGGAGTAAACAGGTAATAAACGCAGGAATTGTTTGGCGGAAATAAAAGGCGGACGAGGTCCGCCTGAGCAACGATTTAGCTTATTTCAGTTCGTCGACCATTTTGATTGCGCGACCAATGTAGTTGGCCGGCGTCATGGCTTTCAAACGGGTTTTTTCTTCTTCAGGCAGCGCCAGACCGTCAATAAAGGCCTGAATGCCTGCGGCATCAACGCGCTTGCCGCGGGTCAGCTCTTTGAGCTTTTCATACGGCTTCTCAATGCCGTAGCGGCGCATCACGGTCTGAATAGGCTCGGCCAGCACTTCCCAGTTGTGATCCAGTTCGTCAGCGAGGCGATCGCGATTCACTTCCAGCTTGCTGATGCCTTTCAGGGTTGCCTGATAAGCAATCAGCGCATAGCCAACGCCCACGCCCAGATTACGCAGAACGGTCGAATCGGTCAGATCGCGCTGCCAGCGGGAAACCGGTAGTTTGCTGGCCAGGTGGCCCAGTACGGCATTCGCCAGACCCAGGTTGCCTTCAGAGTTTTCAAAGTCAATGGGGTTTACCTTATGCGGCATGGTAGAGGAGCCGATTTCACCCGCGATGGTTTTTTGCTTGAAGTGATTCAGGGCGATGTAACCCCAGATGTCACGGTCAAAATCGATCAGAATAGTATTGAAACGGGCAATGCAATCGAACAGTTCGGCGATGTAATCATGCGGTTCGATTTGCGTGGTATACGGGTTCCAGTTAATGCCCAGCGAGGTGACAAAACTTTCGCTGAACTGGTGCCAGTCAACTTCCGGATAGGCGGCGAGGTGAGCGTTGTAGTTGCCGACCGCCCCATTGATCTTGCCCAGAATATCTATCTGCTGAAGCTGTCGATATTGGCGCTCCATACGGTAAGTTACGTTGGCAAATTCTTTGCCGATGGTGGACGGCGTGGCCGGCTGACCGTGCGTGCGGGAAAGTAAAGGGATATCACGGTATTGATGAGCCAGATCGGCCAGCGCATCAATGATTTTGCGCCACTGCGGCAGAATGACATCGCGGCGTGCCGTATTCAGCATCAATGCGTGAGACAGGTTATTGATGTCTTCAGACGTACAGGCAAAGTGGATAAATTCGTTGACGGCGTGCAGCGCAGGCACCGACGCCACTTTCTCTTTCAGAAAATACTCAACGGCCTTAACGTCATGGTTGGTGGTGCGTTCAATGGTTTTAATGCGTTCGGCATCCTGCTCGCTGAATTCGGCGACAATCTGGTCAAGGAAAGCGTTTGCGTCACGATCAAATGCAGGAACTTCCCGGATTTCTGCACAGGCTGCCAGTTTTTGCAGCCAACGTACTTCAACCTGTACGCGGAACTTCAGCAGACCGAATTCGCTGAAAATCGTGCGCAACGTGCTGACTTTATCGCCGTAGCGTCCATCGATGGGGGAAACGGCGGTCAGTGAGGATAATTCCATTGCAAGCAACTCCTGAGATTGGTTTTAATAAAAATATTGAGAGACGGTTAGCATAAGTCGTAGCCGATTAATCGATTGTCAGCAACGAGCCAGTATCTGTTTGGCTTGTTTGACCAGATGACCGCGGAAAAACATCAACTGAAGACGTCCTCCGCCAATCTGTTGCCACAGTACGGCAGACCGAATTCCGGCCAGCAACACCGCGCGTACCTTGGCCTGAATCTGACTGTTTTTCAGTATGTCCGGCGAACCCATGACCTGAATACGCGGCCCCAGCGCACTGATCACATCAACATAAATACCGGCCAGCGCGCCGATGATCGTATCAGAGAGCAGTTCAAAATGCTCCAACTGCCGTTCCAACTGCCCGATGCGTTTACCCAGTTCGTCCAGCGAGGCAGGTTTGGCATTCAGCTTACGCTCAAGGGCGATCAGGCTGAACGCGTAACGCGATAGTTCGGCGCCCGGACCTTTACTGCTGGTGTTCAGAATTCCCAGCAAGGTTTCCAGACCGGTTTTCAGGTTACTTTCCGCATCACCATAAACCGACAGCGTAGATGTCGGGTTGACTACCAGAATACTGTTCAGAGAGGTGTGCAGAACAC
Source organism: Brenneria roseae subsp. americana (assembly GCF_003115815.1). Lineage (NCBI taxonomy): Bacteria > Pseudomonadati > Pseudomonadota > Gammaproteobacteria > Enterobacterales > Pectobacteriaceae > Brenneria > Brenneria roseae. The sequence goes on from NZ_QDKJ01000010.1 coordinate 100,117, forward strand.
TATTGTCGCAATGACCGGTATGCGCCAATTGCTGAACCAGATGGGCCGACTGACAGATGCCCGCCAGCGCCAGGGTAATATCATGATAATTTTTCGCCACGATCACTCCTGTAAACGTTCTTCAATAATGCCTCCGCCAAGGCAGACCTCACCCAGATAGAAAACGGCGGACTGTCCCGGGGTGACTGCGGCGACCGGCTCATCAAAACGAACCGAGATGCGGTCTTCGCCGAGTGGGGTGACCGTACAGGGAATATCAGCCTGACGGTAACGGGTTTTGACGACGCAACGTAATGCCGCAGTCAGCGGTTGACGGTCGACCCAATGTAACTGTTGGGCAATTAACCCGTACGACATCAGGCGAGGGTGCTCGTGCCCTTGCGCGACGTACAAAATATTATTGGCGACATCTTTGTCTACGACATACCACGGATCTTCGCCGCCGTCTTTGACGCCGCCAATGCCCAGCCCCTTACGCTGTCCCAGCGTGTGGTACATCAGCCCCTGATGCTGGCCCATCGGTTTGCCATCATCAACGGATAATATTGGGCCCGGTTGGGCTGGCAGGTAACGCGCCAGGAAATCGGTGAATTTACGCTCGCCGATAAAACAAATGCCCGTGGAGTCTTTTTTCCTGGCCGTGACCAGTTCCAGTTGTTCGGCAATTTTGCGAACCTCGGGTTTTTCCAGTTCCCCGACGGGAAACAGACTTTGCGCGATTTGTTCGTGGCTTAGCGTATAGAGGAAATAGCTTTGATCTTTATTGCCATCCACACCACGCAGTAAACGGCTTTTGCCGTCAACGTCCTGACGGCGGACGTAGTGACCGGTCGCAATGTAATCCGCACCGAGATCTTCGGCGGCAAATTCGAGGAAGGCTTTGAATTTGATTTCTTTGTTGCACAGAATGTCCGGATTGGGGGTGCGGCCGGCTTTGTATTCTGCCAGAAACAGTTCAAATACATTGTCCCAGTATTCGGCAGCAAAGTTAACGGTGTGCAGCTCAATACCCAGTTTGTCACAAACGGCCTGGGCGTCGGCAAGATCGGTTGCCGCAGAACAATACTCCGTGTCGTCATCCTCTTCCCAGTTCTTCATGAACAGGCCTTCAACATGATAGCCCTGTTGTTGTAACAGGTAAGCGGAAACGGATGAATCAACACCGCCGGACATACCGACGATCACTTTTTTCTGGCTGTTATCTGACATGGACATCTCACGAACTGGAATACTTACGCATTAAAAGCAAAAACAGGCGGCGCATTTTAGCATGTTGCGTTGGGGCCTGCACCGCTATTCCTGACGGACCGGCTGTTAAAAAGGCCAGTTAAAGGCTTGTAACAGGGTTAAAGGATAACGTTCTGGCTGCTGATAGCAGCGAATACTTTCCGCCACCAGTGGAGATCGCAGGCAGTGCGAATGCAGAATTTCTTCGGCGCTCAGCCAGTGGCAACACTCAATATCGCTGTCGTGGGGTTGGGTTTCGGCACGCTGCGGGAGATCGAGAGCAAAACAGAAGCGCAGAAACGGGGTTTGGTCTGGTGCAATCCACTGATGCATACGCAGAAAATGTTGCGGCACGGCGTGAATTCCCGTTTCTTCCCATAGCTCGCGACTGGCCGCCTGGATCAGCGTTTCATCGGCTTCCAGATGTCCTGCGGGTTGATTCCACAGGCGTTTATCGTTAATCAACTCTTCAACGACCAGAAAATGGTTCTCGGCCTGAACAACGCAGGCAACCGTAACATGAGGTTTAAACATCGGTGATTTCCTTCCATTCTCCGGGTAACAGGGTTCCCACTGTCTGATTGGCCATGCTGTAGCGAATCAGACGCAGTGTCGGGTAACCAATATGGGCGGTCATACGGCGAACCTGACGGTTACGCCCTTCATACAACGTGATTTTCAGCCAGCAATCGGGAATGCTTTTCCGCTCGCGAATCGGTGGCGTCCGTGCCCACAGCCATACCGGTTCTTCTACAATCTCGGCGCCCGCTGGCAGCGTCTTCCCATCTTTCAGCTCAAGCCCACCGCGAAACTGTGCCAGCGCGTCATCATCCGGGATGCCTTCGACCTGCACATAGTAGATTTTTGCCGTTTTTTGTGCCGGTTGCGTGAGTCTGGCCTGTAGTTTACCGTCATTGGTCAGGATCATCAGTCCTTCGCTGTCCCGATCCAGACGCCCGGCGGCATAGATATCGCTTAGTGGAATATAGTCCTTTAGCGTCTTGCGGCCCGCTTCATCGGTGAACTGCGGCAAGACATCAAAGGGTTTATTGAACAGCACGATGCGCCGGGGGGCGTTATCTGGACGCCTTTTTCGTGCCGTCTGCGAGCTGAATCGTTTAACGTTGTGATTTTTAACAGGGAATTTATTCATCATCTTTATGGCCGCGGAAAACAAAAGCATTATACTCGAAATGGTTTGCGATTGGCGCGGGCTGAATATTCAAGTAGTATTGACACGCATCTTACAAGTCATTAACAAAATTGCGCTCGAAGGAGAGGTTAATGGAAAGCAAAGTAGTTGTACCGACAGAGGGGCAAAAGATCACGGTTGATGCCCAAGGCAAACTGGTTGTCCCCAATAATCCGATAATCCCGTTTATTGAAGGCGACGGCATTGGCGTCGATGTGACGCCCGCCATGATTGATGTCGTGAACGCGGCAGTGAAAAAAGCCTATCAAGGCAAGCGCGCTATTTCCTGGATGGAAATTTATACCGGTGAAAAATCCACACAAATTTATGGTAAAGACGTTTGGCTGCCTGAAGAAACGCTGGATCTGATTCGTGAATACCGTGTTGCGATTAAAGGCCCGCTGACCACACCAGTAGGCGGCGGCATTCGTTCTCTGAACGTTGCACTGCGTCAACAGTTGGACCTGTATATTTGCCTGCGTCCGGTACGCTACTACGAAGGTACACCCAGCCCGGTAAAACATCCGGAGTTGACCGATATGGTGATTTTCCGCGAAAACGCAGAAGATATCTATGCGGGTATCGAATGGAAAGCGGGTTCGGCGGAAGCTGACAAAGTGATCAAATTCCTGCGTGAGGAAATGGGCGTTAATAAAATCCGTTTCCCTGAACAGTGTGGTATCGGTATTAAACCGTGTTCCGAAGAAGGAACGAAACGTCTGGTTCGCGCCGCAATTTACTATGCGATCACCAACGATCGTGATTCCGTCACGCTGGTGCATAAAGGTAACATCATGAAGTTCACCGAAGGCGCCTTTAAAGACTGGGGTTATCAGTTGGCGCGCGAAGAATTCGGTGGTGAACTGATCGACGGCGGTCCGTGGGTTAAGATTAAAAACCCGGACACCGGCAAAGACATTGTGGTAAAAGACGTGATTGCCGATGCGTTCTTACAGCAAATCCTGCTGCGTCCTGCTGAATATGATGTTATCGCCTGTATGAACCTGAACGGCGACTATATTTCTGATGCGTTGGCGGCACAGGTTGGCGGTATCGGTATTGCGCCGGGAGCCAACATCGGTGACGAATGCGCGCTGTTCGAGGCGACTCATGGTACGGCGCCGAAATATGCGGGTCAGGACAAAGTGAACCCGGGTTCCGTCATCCTGTCTGCTGAAATGATGCTGCGTCACATGCAATGGTTCGAAGCCGCCGACCTGATTGTTAAAGGAATGGAAGGCGCGATCAAGAACAAGACCGTGACCTACGATTTCGAACGTCTGATGGACGGCGCCAAGCTGCGGAAATGCAGCGAGTTCGCGCAGGACATTATCGATAATATGTAATCGGCGTTTATCGAAGATTAAGAAGAAGGGGCCTTTATTGGCCTCTTTGTTTTTGTTTTCCCCGTTATTTATCTGCAATGGTTGCCAATCGGTTTCTATTACGTCTACGTCAAAAACAGAGTCATTTCATGGTTGAAATGAGGCCAGCGGCCGTCTGAAATCAGCGGGGAGAGGCGACATGGCAACGGTTCTCAGGTGTCTGTTACAGATAAACCAAACTTCATTTCTGTCATTGGACAGAATGTAATAGGCGTCAGATGTTTCAGATGGATTGAACATTCCAATCGCGCGGTATGCCGTTTCAGCGTTAAAGCCGCTTTTGAGCGGCAAAGGGGTAGGGCCATTGTCCAACTCTTTTATTCTCAGATACAGACCTTCTTCAAACCAAAGCATACTGGCCTCTGAAATCTTACTGATGATTGTAAGAGTATAGGCGCGGGATCGTGTTTCCACCGTATGTCAGGATTTCGGCAAGTATAAAAATTAGAATCATTATTGGCAAAAAATACTATTTCGGAGTTTTTACCGTATTTTATGCTAGGGAAATCGCCTCCTTACTTGTTTATTTTGTTATTCAGTCTGGGTCATTGTCGCTATCAAAAAAACTAATGTAATGATTCTCTTCATAGGTTCGTCTTATTACACCGCGACTTTGTTAAAAACGTGGATTTAACTTGATCTAAATCACAATCTGACTGTATGCATTTTGTTCTTATGAAAATCCCGTTGTGGGAAAATAACTCATCGATAGGTTTCATAAAGGCATGCTAATAGTGATATGCCGCGGAGGATGTATGTCTGTAATTCGCACGTGTTTGAGTCTTTTTGGCGGTGATACTGTGATCGTTCGGTGTCCTAATACCTTTGAACTTCAAATGGTTAATGGTAGTCAGACCGAAAACGACCAGAATCAGACGGTTACGTCGGGCGCTATTAGCGTTAGTGCGGAAAATGAGATTTATTTAACGGTCCCGTATACCGGTGATTGGGATTTAATCATCAAGGCAAAAAATAATACGCCGGAACATTCGATAAGCTATTTTCCAGCCTGATTATATCGTGGCCAGTAATTTATCTAATAAAAAATCGATGCGATAACCGTATATATCCAATAGCTTTTGAATCCAGGAAGGCAGTTGAATGAATCCCCAGGCGTTTACACAAGGAAGTGACCTGAGGGCAATTGACGAATGCCAGAAAGGAGCCGTAATGAGGACTGTGCTCTTTCAACCTGAAAGATGGCGGGTAAACCTGAACCGGCAGGGAAACATGGATATCTGGGAACCCTTTGACAGCGATCGCTGATGTGCTGAATATCGGCGTCTCAGCAAAACCGCATTACTATGCAAAAAGGCCGTTTTTTTCGTAAAAATAAGTTTCTGAAAACCGTTCCCGGTGCAATCATGTCGCGTACTAAAGACATCTCCTCCTCCCGAATTTAACTCTCCTTGCTGTGAACGCTTTGGTGCTATCTGCATAAAAGGTACACAATTCAGCATGTTTTCCAACGATGAACCTCGCGAGAATTGATCAAGAATACTTGTCGCAGTAAGCATCTGATCAGTTCCGTTATCGTGCAAAAGTTTGCATTCCAGCTTTGCAAGCAATACCACTCCGACTTGGTTGTAATCAATATGTGTGATGGCTTTTTATGTAGCCATTGAGCAATAAGTTATCCAAAGATCTTAATACATCGGATTGTTGTTAGTGTGTGCCAAGGGGATAGACACGGGATCTTTTGCCATAATTATTTATCAACGATGGGAGTTTACTGCTCTGAATATGGGTTTTTTACCCATAATTCTGCTTGCCAGCGCGGGGTTACCGTTTGCGCCGATACCATTGCAACAATTCATTATATTTATAACTTAAATTTTACTTTTTAATCTGAAACCTAAGACGATGGATACTGTAGGGGGAACCTATGAGTCGTGCCCCAATAGGCAAAGATGAAGCTGCCCGTATTGCTGCTCTTCGTGAGTATGGTATCAAAAATTTTTTATTTGATACTGGCCTTAACAATTTGATTAATCTGGCGGCAAATATTTTTGACGTTCCTATTGTCTGGATCTCATTGCTGGAATCAGAACGACAGCTATTTGCGGCGAGTCTGGGGATTGCTTTTTATGAAACGCCAAGAGATCTCTCTTTTTGTACCCATGCGATTCTGAAAAAGAAAATCATGGTGGTTCCCGATGCCAGCAAAGATCTACGTTTCAAAAATAACCCGTTGGTGACCGGCGTCCCTCATGTTCGGTTTTATGCCGGTATTCCATTAAGAACACCGGCGGGCTACGCGATTGGTACGCTCTGCATTGTTGACGTCAAGCCTCGTCTCGCTTTCAGCGCCAGAGACGAACACAATTTGCAGGATTTGGCTGTACTGGTGATGGATAAGCTGGAAATGCGGCGCCTTGATTTAGCGCGAAAAGCCAGTCAGGTGCGATTTGAAAATATCGCCAATACATCGCCAGACAGTATTATCTGCGTGAATGAGAAAGGCGTGATTACGTTTTGGAATGCCGCTGCTCACAAGATGCTTGAATATATCGGCGATGAAATTATTGGCTTAAATATTAATACCATCGTGCCCGATGATTTTCTTGTGCAGTTGGATCACCTGATTAGCGATCGTGAGGCCTTGCTCAAAGGCGTCATGTTGGAACTGACTGTCAGAACCAAAAGCGGTGTGATGGTGCCTGTCGAGCTGTCGATTTCCATGTGGGAAGATAATGAGCATGTCAGCTACGGCGCAATTCTGCGTGATATCACTGAGCGCCGTCGTAATGAAGAACGGCTGTTTTTACTCGCGCATATGGACCCGCTCACCGGGCTTGCAAACCGTACCTTGCTGACCACTAGCCTGGAACAGGCGCTGAAAAAAGATCCTGTGGTCTGCGTGATGATGGTCGATCTGGATGGTTTTAAGGATGTCAATGACAGCCTGGGCCATTCCAGCGGCGATCACATCCTGGTTCGTGTGGCGAAGAAAATTCAGTCCATTGCCCAGACTGGCGATCTGGTTGCCCGCATGGGCGGCGATGAATTTGTTTTGCTGTTTCAGGGGATGACCGACCCGCACGTCATATCCCGCATTGCGGAAAAAATTATCCACGAGGTTTCTCAGGCCATGATTATTGATGATCACCAAATCAATATCAGCGCCAGTATCGGGATCGTGCTGGCGCCTGAACATGGCGTTACGGCACAGGAATTGTTGACCAACGTGGATCTGGCGCTTTATCAGGCCAAGTCCGAGGGCCGAAATTGCTATCGGTTTTTTACCCGTGAGCTGCGCGAAATTTTTCAGGCCAGACATGCTTTCCAACTCGAGTTCGTGCGGGCGTATGAGCAACATGAATTTGAGATGTTCTATCAGCCGCAGGTAAATCTGGCGAGAAACGAGATTGTAGGCGCGGAAGCCCTGTTACGCTGGCGTCATCCACATCGGGGATTACTGGGACCGGGCGCGTTTCTTGCTGCACTGGAGCACGGTCCCTGGGCTGAGCGCGTTGGCGATTGGGTTGTTAAAACCGCTTGCGAACAAACTGCCCGCTGGCGTAATGCGGGCGCTGAAAATTTCCGCATCAGCATTAACCTGTTCAGCGCTCAGTTTCGTTCGGGAATGCTGGCGCAGAAGATTGCCGATGTGCTGATGCAGACGGGATTGCAGCCAAGTGCGCTTGAGCTGGAGATCACCGAAAACATTATTCTGCGCTATGACGAAAATATGTTGCAGCCGTTAAACGAACTTCGCGATGCAGGTATCGGAATTGCGTTTGATGACTACGGTACAGGCTATGCCTCGCTGAGTATGTTGAAAAACTATCCGGTGACGCGACTCAAGATTGATCAGACGTTTGTTCGCACCATGTGTGAATCACCCGCGGATGCGGCGATTGTTCGGGCAATACTCTATCTCGGCAAAAGTTTCGGGTTGGGGGTCATTGCGGAAGGGGTCGAAACGCAGGAGCAGTGCGAGCGCTTGAGAAGCAAAGGCTGCGAGGAGGCACAGGGATATTTGTTCGGTCATCCGATGTCAGCGGCGGATTTCACTCGGCTGCTGAAAATTGATCTTCCCGCCGCTGAATAATCATTCAACGTTCTACCATTACGAAGGAATAGCCGACCATGCTGGTCAGCGGTGGATTATCGGTTGGGAAGATAAGGGGCAAATAGATTAATGCAAAGCGACTTTCCTTTTGAAAAATGTAAAGTTATGTGGATTTAGTAACTGAAAAGTTAAGAATGCTTGAAAATGCCATGGCAACCCATACGATGTGAGTGTTGCAAACTTTATTTTTCTGCGAGAGGAAATCAGACTTCTATGATGCGTATTGCACTTTTCCTGATCACCAACCTGGCGGTGATGTTGGTTTTCGGGCTGGTACTCAGCCTGACGGGAATTCAATCCAGCAGTGTCCAGGGTTTAATGATTATGGCTGGGCTGTTTGGCTTTGGCGGTGCGTTTGTTTCTCTGCTGATGTCCAAATGGATGGCATTACGATCTGTCGGTGGTGAAGTGATTGAACGGCCACGCAATGAAACAGAGCGCTGGTTGCTGGAAACTGTCCGTTCGCAGTCACAGCAGGCCGGTATCGCGATGCCTCAGGTAGCGATTTACCATGCCCCTGATATTAACGCCTTCGCAACCGGCGCCCGCCGTGATGCGTCACTGGTTGCGGTTAGCACGGGCTTGCTGCAAAACATGAGCCGTGATGAGGCGGAGGCCGTCATTGCGCATGAAATCAGCCATATTTCCAATGGCGACATGGTCACGATGACGCTGATTCAAGGTGTCGTGAATACCTTTGTCATCTTTATTTCCCGCTTGATCGCGCAGGTCGCGTCGGGCTTCCTGTCCGCTAATCGCGATGGCGAGAGCAGCAGCGGCAATCCGCTGGTTTACTTTGCGGTGGCAACCGTGCTGGAACTGGTGTTTGGCATACTGGCCAGCATTATTACCATGTGGTTCTCCCGTTACCGTGAGTTCCACGCTGATGCCGGTTCAGCAAAACTGGTCGGGCGTGAAAAGATGATTGCCGCGTTGCAGCGTCTGAAAACCAGCTACGAACCGCAGGAAGAAAACAGCATGATGGCGTTCTGTATCAATGGTAAATCCAAATCATTCAGCGAGCTGTTTATGTCGCACCCGCCGTTGGACAAACGCATCGAAGCGCTGCGTTCAGGGGCTTATCTGAAATAAGGTTATAGCGGCCTTTCTTAAAAGCCTGGGCTAATAGAAGCCTGAGTTCGGTATTCCACCGGCCTCAGGCTTTTTTCTTTCTGAAACGCCGCCGCCGGTTTCTGTAACATCAGGCATAAAATGGTTTCATTGAATCTGAAACATCTGGTGAAAACAGAAAGAATGTTTTATAAAATAAAACCACGATCACGGAAAAATGAAACATTGTTTCTATAATGTCAGCATACTAGGTAATTCGTGTGAGAAAGTATAGCCAGAGTGACGGGTCTTCCTGGTTGTATGCTCGTGCGACGTCAGATTCTTCATGATAAGTTCTAAGGATTTACGGATGGCCAAAGGCAACAAATTCCCCCTAAAATTTCATTCCTATCAGGATGCGGCAACCGGCACCGAAGTGGTGCGCTTAACCCCGCCCGATGTCATCTGCCACCGCAATTACTTTTATCAAAAATGTTTCAGCAATGATGGAAGTAAACTGCTGTTTGGTGGCGCGTTTGATGGCCCGTGGAACTATTACCTGCTGGATCTGAACACGCAGGAAGCCACGCAGTTGACCGAAGGCAAAGGTGATAACACCTTCGGCGGGTTCCTGTCTCCTGACGATGATGCGCTGTACTATGTGAAGAACGTACGTAACCTGATGCGCGTCGATCTGAAAACGCTGGAAGAGAAAACCATTTATCAGGTTCCTGATGATTGGGTTGGTTACGGCACCTGGGTAGCGAATTCTGATTGCACCAAGATGGTTGGCATTGAAATCAGGAAAGAGGATTGGAAACCGTTAACTGACTGGAAAAAATTCCAGGAATTCTATTTCACCAACCCGTGCTGCCGTCTGATCCGTGTTGATCTGGCGACGGGCGAAGCGGAAACCATCCTTCAGGAAAATAAATGGCTGGGTCACCCGATCTACCGTCCCGGTGATGACAACACGGTGGCGTTCTGCCATGAAGGGCCGCACGATCTGGTTGACGCCCGTATGTGGTTCATCAATGAAGACGGCACCAACATGCGTAAAGTGAAAGAGCATGCTGAAGGCGAGAGCTGTACCCACGAATTCTGGGTTCCTGACGGCTCAGCGATGATCTACGTTTCTTATCACAAGGGTAATCCAAACCGCTATATCTGTAGCGTTGACCCAGTTACGCTGGAAGATCGTCAACTGACCGTTATGCCAGCCTGTTCTCACCTGATGAGCAACTATGATGGATCGTTGCTGGTGGGCGATGGTTCCGACGCACCGGTTGATGTGCAGGATGACGGTGGTTACAAGATTGAAAACGATCCTTTCCTGTATGTATTTAATATGCAAACCGGCAAGCAACACCGTGTGGCGCAACATAATACATCCTGGAAAGTGCTGGAGGGCGACCGTCAGGTAACGCATCCGCATCCTTCTTTCACACCGGATAATAAGCAAATTCTGTTTACTTCCGATGTTGACGGAAAACCGGCGCTGTATCTGGCGAAGGTGCCGGACTCAGTTTGGCAGTAACAATACTTGATAAACCGTGCCGTCATGTTGAATGTCGCGGTTTATTACCTATAAATTTGCTTACATAGTTAATTCGTAACGTTTCTGACGCTGATATTTATCAAAGTTACTTGATTATCGTCTTTGCTCCATTGCCATAATCAAAGCGTTCCCTTTATACTAAAACCATTGTTCTATTTTTTTTAAAACAAGAAAAAACTGAGTAGGGTAACCACAAAAATGGCTATTGCAGATTTAGATAAACAACCCGATTCCGTGTCGTCCGTTTTAAAGGTTTTTGGTATTTTGCAGGCATTAGGTGAAGAGCGTGAGATTGGTATTACCGAACTGTCTCAACGTGTAATGATGTCCAAAAGTACCGTGTACCGCTTCTTGCAGACGATGAAATCCCTCGGCTATGTAGCGCAGGAGGGCGAATCGGAGAAATACTCATTGACGCTTAAGTTATTTGAACTCGGGGCTAAGGCGTTGCAAAACGTCGATTTGATCCGTAGTGCGGATATACAGATGCGCGAGCTTTCGGTGCTTACGCGGGAAACCATTCACCTGGGCGCGCTGGACGAAGACAGCATCGTTTATATCCACAAGATTGATTCAATGTATAACCTGCGTATGTACTCGCGTATTGGGCGTCGTAACCCATTACACAGTACGGCTATTGGTAAAGTGCTGCTGGCATGGCGCGACAGAGAGGAGGTGGAGGAAATCCTCTCGACGGTCGAATTTACCCGCAGTACGCCGCATACTCTCTGTACCGCGGATGAACTGATAACGCAGTTGGATCTGGTGCGTGGGCAGGGATATGGTGAAGATAATGAAGAGCAGGAAGAAGGGTTGCGTTGCATCGCGGTTCCTGTTTTCGACCGTTTTGGCGTGGTTATCGCCGGCTTGAGCATTTCATTCCCGACCATTCGTTTTTCTGAAGAAAACAAACTCGGATACGTTAAGATGCTGCATATCGCCGCCAGAAATATCTCTGAGCAGATGGGATACCACGAATATCCATTCTGATTTAAACCGTGCAGTTAAGCCTGTCTTTGCGGCAGGCTTTTTTTATGGCGCGGGCTATCGGTTCCGTGACTCGCAAAGGTGATACCGGCAAGAGTATCGAACTTGTCGGGCGCTCAGTGTTAAGATGAGTGCAGCGAACGGCTGTTTGCCGTTTGTCCTGATTGACGGAATGTTAAGTGGAGTTGGTGTGAACATATTAGAAATGGTCTTTATCGCGCTGGTGGTAGTGCTGGTGATGCTGGTTTGGTTTTTCATTAACCGGGCGAGCGTTCGGGCAAATGAGCAGATTAAATTGCTGCATGAAATTGTTGAGCAGCAGCGGCAACAGTTGACGCTGTTAAACATGTTGGTTCCGCAGGAAGTGCGCGAAGAGAAAGCGGAAGACGCTGATGCGTTACAAATTCAAGAGCGTGATGATGTGCTGGCATTTAAAAACGTCATTCCTGAACGTTGATCACCGCGTATGACGATAGCCCGTGACGTTCGTGTATTTTACTGATCTATAAACTACCGCTGAAACTTGTTTGATTAACGTTACCCCAGTGAAATGGAAAAGGCTGCTCCGAAAGCTCGCCGATTCTCCCGCATTCAATCAAAATGCGGGAGATTGATTATAGCCGATGGTTATTGGATGAAATTATGATCATCTTTAATGATAACATTAGGGCTTATTCTATCTTGGCCGTTTCCAGATTGCCTGCTTTGGCGTTCTGTATCGCCGCGCCTGCCAGTATTTTAAAATCTTCCGTTGAATGTGTTGCGCCGGTGACGCCATCAACCTCTGCAACATTTTGTTTTTCCAGTAAGCTCTGAGAAAGCTTGACGGTGTAAATAGTGGGTGATGTGCCGGTCACGGCGTGCATTTTCTTGATGTATTCTTCGTCGCTGGTTTTCAGATGACCATCTTTTTCACTGGTGTAATCAAATTTGACCTCAGTGATTTTTCCATCTTTATAGGTTAAGTCTAGAAAAGGTTTCCAGCCATTCTCATCAAAGGTGATCGCTTCGGCTTTATAAGTGCCATCTTTAATCGCACTCTCTGCAGCAAAAACACCGACCGCAAAAAAGCTGTTAAAACTACAGACAACAATTTCATTTTCATACTTCATTTCCTTTCTGGATGATGGGAATAGTGACAATGTAAAACCATTAATGTTGAGTGGGTATTAAAATCAGAATAGCGTTCTATTTTTTTGAATTCAGTGTTCCAATTAACAGATTTATACTAATGCGCGCTTTTATTGCGGCGTTTAAGGTGGGCATGTTGATGCCGTGCTGTGGCGGCGAGGGCGAGGGTGTTCATCATGTTGATGGTTTCCCTCGATTAACCTGTTGTGACTGGCTTTAACACACGCATTATACGGTGTATTATTACCGCGACGTTATCCATGTCACGCTGGTGGGCATTTTTATGTATGCGCATCCATGTGTATATATTTCGCAGAGTATAGAGGAATAGCATGGTTAACATTTTGATGTTCAATAGTTAAATGATTTTGTATGTGATCTTTCGTGTGGGTCACCACTGCAAATAAGGGAATTATAATGCCTGTTATTACCCTTCCTGATGGAAGTCAGCGTCAATATGACCACGCCGTTTCTCCCCTTGATGTTGCCCTTGATATTGGTCCCGGATTGGCAAAAGCCTGTATTGCCGGTCGTGTCAATGGCGAACTGGTAGACGCCAGCGACAAAATCGAAACCGATGCGCAGTTGGCGATTATCACTGCCAAAGATGAAGCGGGGCTGGAGATTATTCGCCACTCTTGCGCCCACCTGTTGGGGCACGCCATCAAGCAATTATGGCCAGATACCAGGATGGCGATTGGCCCGGTCATTGATAACGGTTTTTATTATGATGTTGATATCGATCGTACTCTGACTCAGGAAGATATCGATCTGCTTGAAAAGCGCATGCATGAGCTCGCCAGCACTGACTATGACGTGATTAAAAAGAAAGTCAGTTGGCAGGAAGCGCGCGATACGTTTGCTGCCCGCGGTGAGACTTATAAAATTGCCATTCTGGACGAGAACATCAGTCATGATGATCGCCCCGGGTTGTATCATCATGAAGAATACGTCGATATGTGCCGTGGTCCGCACGTGCCGAACATGCGTTTCTGCCATCATTTCAAATTGCAGAAAACATCAGGCGCCTACTGGCGCGGCGACAGCAAAAATAAAATGCTGCAACGTATTTACGGTACCGCCTGGGCAGATAAAAAACAGCTTGGGTCTTACCTGCAACGCCTCGAAGAAGCGGCCAAACGCGATCACCGCAAGATCGGCAAGCAGCTCGATCTTTACCATATGCAGGAAGAAGCGCCGGGTATGGTGTTCTGGCATAATGATGGCTGGACTATCTTCCGCGAATTGGAAGCGTTCGTACGCATGAAGCTGAAAGAGTACCAGTACCAGGAAGTGAAAGGCCCATTCATGATGGACCGCGTGCTGTGGGAAAAAACCGGGCACTGGGACAACTACAAAGAAGCGATGTTTACCACATCGTCAGAAAACCGTGAATATTGCATTAAGCCGATGAACTGCCCGGGTCACGTACAGATTTTCAATCAGGGATTGAAATCTTATCGCGATCTGCCGCTGCGTATGGCCGAGTTCGGTAGCTGCCATCGTAATGAGCCGTCGGGTTCCCTGCATGGTTTGATGCGCGTTCGCGGCTTTACTCAGGATGATGCGCATATCTTCTGTACTGAAGAACAAGTGCGTGATGAGGTCAATAGCTGTATCAAAATGGTGTATGATATGTACAGCACCTTCGGTTTTGAAAAAATCGTGGTGAAATTATCTACCCGTCCTGAGAAACGTATTGGCAGCGATGAAATGTGGGATCGTGCCGAGAAAGATTTGGCCGCCGCATTGAGCGAAAATGATATTCCATTTGAATATCAGCCTGGCGAAGGGGCGTTCTACGGACCAAAAATTGAATTTACCTTACATGATTGTTTGGATCGCGCCTGGCAGTGTGGTACGGTGCAACTCGACTTTTCACTACCGGGTCGCCTGAATGCCTCCTACGTGGGTGAAAGTAACGAACGTCAGGTACCGGTAATGATTCACCGTGCCATTCTGGGATCAATGGAGCGCTTCATCGGTATTCTTACCGAAGAATTCGCCGGCTTCTTCCCAACCTGGTTGGCACCGGTACAAGCGGTGATTATGAATATCACCGATAGCCAGTCTGATTATGTCAGCGAATTGACCAGAAAACTGCAAGAAGCAGGCATTCGCGTAAAAGCAGACTTGAGAAATGAGAAGATAGGCTTTAAAATCCGCGAGCACACTTTACGGCGTGTTCCCTATATGCTGGTCTGTGGCGATAAAGAAGTGGAAGCAGGGAAAGTTGCTGTCCGCACTCGTCGAGGTAAAGACCTGGGGAGCCTTGATGTCAGTGAAGTTATTAGCAAGCTGCAACAAGAGATTCGCAGCCGTAGTCTTCATCAATTGGAGGAATAAGGTATTAAAGGCGGAAAACGAGTTCAACCGGCGCGTCCTAATCGCATCAACAGAGAAATTCGCGCACACGAGGTACGCTTAACTGGCGTCGAAGGCGAACAGCTTGGCATTGTCAGTCTGAATGAAGCATTAGAAAAAGCCGAGGAAGCAGGTGTTGATTTAGTTGAAATCAGTCCGAACGCCGAGCCGCCGGTTTGCCGAATCATGGATTACGGCAAGTTCCTCTATGAGAAGAGTAAGGCCACAAAGGAACAGAAGAAGAAACAAAAAGTTATTCAGGTCAAGGAAATCAAATTCCGGCCTGGTACCGATGATGGCGACTATCAGGTCAAACTACGCAACCTGGTTCGCTTTCTGGAAGATGGCGATAAAGCCAAAATCACACTGCGTTTCCGCGGTCGTGAAATGGCGCACCAACAGATTGGTATCGAAATGCTTAACCGTGTTCGTGACGATCTGAGTGAACTGGCAGTGGTTGAATCCTTCCCATCGAAGATTGAAGGCCGCCAGATGATCATGGTGCTCGCACCTAAGAAGAAACAGTAAGGCATTCAAGTAACCGAACCCGCGCCGCGCTTGCGCTGTGCGGGTTTTGTTCGCCTTATCTGATTCGTTGTAATTAACAATGCGAAGTGGAAATTAACATGCCAAAGATTAAAACAGTACGTGGCGCCGCTAAACGCTTCAAAAAAACCGCCAAAGGTGGTTTCAAGCGTAAGCATGCTAACCTGCGTCATATTCTGACCAAAAAAGCGACTAAACGTAAACGTCATCTGCGTCCGAAAGGCATGGTCTCCAAAGGAGATCTGGGCCTGGTCGTTGCATGTCTGCCTTACGCATAAGTAACCTTTTTGAATTTAGAATAAGACTTTAGGAGAGAGCATATGGCTCGCGTAAAACGTGGTGTGGTTGCTCGCGCACGTCACAAAAAAATACTGAAACAAGCGAAAGGTTACTATGGTGCCCGTTCGCGCGTTTATCGTGTTGCCTTCCAGGCAGTAATCAAAGCTGGTCAATACGCTTACCGCGACCGTCGTCAACGTAAACGTCAATTCCGCCAGCTGTGGATTGCACGTATCAATGCAGCATCCCGTCAGAATGGCTTGTCTTACAGCAAATTCATCAATGGCCTGAAAAAAGCCTCTGTTGAAATTGACCGTAAGATCCTGGCTGATATCGCCGTATTCGACAAAGTCGCATTCAGCGCACTGGTTGAAAAAGCGAAAGCAGCACTGGCATAAGTCAGTTAAAAGAGGGAGCATTGCTCCCTCTTTTAGTTGCGTTAACGCTCAGATAAACAAGTATTCCTGTTGACATTTTGTGTGTCTCATCTTTCAATAAAGCAGTTTTATTTTTCCGTTTTACGATGACGACAAGGTAACGCAAGTATGCATACTGCTATTTTCCGTTTCTTTTTTTACTTTAGCGCCTGATTTCAGGGTGGCTTTGCGCGTAAGAAAAGAAACGAAAAGTAGCGCCTAAGCCTCCCTCAGGGAGGCTTTTTTGTTTAATAAGCATAATTTTCAATATGCGGAAAAAGCATCACGCGTTATTGAATAAAATATTTTCCAATCATGACAGTTGGCCATACAGGCAGAAGAAGAGGAATGCAATGCCACATCTCGCAGAGCTGGTTGCCAAAGCCAGAACAGCCATAGAAGAGGCCCAGGACATTACCGCACTGGAAAATGTGCGCGTCGAGTATCTTGGCAAAAAAGGTCACTTAACCCTTCAGATGACCTCGCTACGCGAGCTGCCGGCTGAAGAGCGTCCTGCGGCAGGCGCTGTTATCAATCAGGCCAAGCAAGACGTGCAGGAAGCGTTGAATACCCGGAAGCAAGTGCTGGAGACGGCTGAGCTGAATGCCCGGCTGGCGGAAGAAACGATTGATGTGTCGCTGCCTGGCCGTACCATCGAAAACGGTGGCCTGCATCCGGTGACCCGCACCATCGATCGCATCGAAACCTTTTTCGGCGAGTTGGGTTTTTCCGTGGCGACAGGGCCGGAAATCGAAGACGATTATCATAACTTCGATGCGCTGAACATTCCCGGGCATCACCCGGCGCGCGCCGATCACGATACTTTCTGGTTCGATGCGCAGCGTCTGCTGCGTACGCAGACTTCCAACGTGCAGATTCGCACCATGGAAAAACAGCAACCGCCTATCCGCATCATTGCTCCTGGCCGCGTATACCGCAATGACTACGATCAGACGCATACGCCAATGTTCCACCAGATGGAAGGGCTGATTGTGGATAAAAACATCAGCTTTACCAATCTGAAAGGGACCTTGCACGATTTCCTGCAAAACTTTTTTGAGGAAGACCTCCAGGTTCGTTTCCGTCCTTCCTATTTTCCGTTTACCGAACCGTCGGCCGAAGTTGATGTCATGGGTAAAAACGGAAAGTGGCTGGAAGTGCTGGGCTGCGGCATGGTGCACCCCAATGTACTGCGTAACGTGGGCATCGACCCGGAAGTATACTCCGGATTTGCCTTCGGCATGGGCATGGAGCGCTTTACCATGCTGCGTTACGGCGTAACCGATTTGCGCGCATTCTTTGAAAACGATCTGCGTTTCCTCAAACAGTTTAAGTAAGGCGGGAATATCATCATGAAATTCAGTGAACTCTGGTTGCGCGAGTGGGTAAACCCGGCGATTGACAGCGAAGCATTATCTGAACAAATCACCATGGCAGGCCTTGAAGTTGATGGTGTTGAGACTGTTGCCGGATCGTTCCACGGCGTTGTCGTGGGGGAAGTCGTTGAGTGCGGACAACATCCGAACGCCGATAAACTGCGTGTGACAAAAGTTAATGTGGGCGGCGATCGCCTGCTGGATATTGTTTGCGGTGCGCCTAATTGCCGCAAAGGCTTAAGGGTGGCGGTCGCCACTATTGGTGCGGTGTTACCAGGCGATTTCAAAATCAAAGCGGCCAAACTGCGCGGCGAGCCGTCTGAAGGGATGTTGTGCTCATTCTCCGAGCTGGGTATTTCTGACGATCATAGCGGCATTATCGAATTACCGCTGGATGCGCCGATTGGCACGGATATTCGTCAATATCTGCAACTGGACGATACCGCCATTGAAATCAGCGTAACGCCAAATCGTGCCGATTGCCTTGGCATCATTGGCGTTGCTCGCGATGTGGCCGTACTGAACCAATTACCGCTGACAGAACCAGAAATTCAGCCTGTTGCGGCAACCATTCAGGATACGTTCCCGATTCAGGTTGAGGCGCCGCAGGCTTGTCCTCGTTATCTGGGGCGCGTCGTCAAAGGCATCAATGTTAAAGCGGCTACGCCGCTGTGGATGCGTGAAAAGCTGCGCCGCAGCTGTATCCGTTCTATCGATCCGGTAGTTGATGTCACCAACTATGTTTTGCTGGAGTTGGGCCAGCCGATGCATGCGTTCGATCTCGACCGTCTGGAAGGCGGGATCGTGGTGCGTCTGGCTAACGATGGCGAAACGCTGACGCTGCTGGACGGCAATGAAGCGAAGCTGAATGCGGATACGCTGGTGATTGCCGATAAACAAAAGTCGCTGGCCCTGGGCGGCATTTTCGGCGGGGAGCATTCCGGCGTTAATGAAGACACGCAGAATGTCCTGCTGGAATGTGCTTATTTTAACCCGCTGTCCATCACCGGGCGTGCGCGCCGCTATGGCTTACATACCGATGCATCCCATCGTTACGAACGCGGTGTCGATCCCGCATTGCAACATAAAGCAATGGAGCGAGCCACGCGTTTGCTGATCGAGATTTGCGGCGGTGAAGCGGGCCCGGTGGTGGATGTGACCAGCGAGGCGAATTTACCTGCGCGGGCGACGATTACGCTGCGTCGTGAAAAACTGGATCGCCTGGTTGGTCACGTCATTGCGGACGAGCAGGTAACCGATATTTTGCAGCGTCTCGGCTGCAACGTGACCAAAACAGAGGCGGGTTGGCAAGCGGTTGCGCCAAGCTGGCGTTTCGATATGGAGATCGAAGAAGATCTGATCGAAGAAGTTGCCCGTATTTACGGTTACAACAATATCCCGAATATTGCCACGCTCGCACCGTTGACCATGACTTCACATCGTGAGGCGACGCTTTCTCTCAAGCGCGTCAAGACGTTATTGGTCGATCATGGCTATCAGGAAGCAATTACTTACAGTTTTGTTGACCCGAAAATTCAATCGCTGATCCATCCCGGCGAAGACGCGTTGATTCTTCCCAGCCCGATTTCAGCAGAGATGTCAGCGATGCGTCTCTCCTTGTGGAGTGGGCTGCTGGGCGCGGTGGTGTATAACCAGAACCGCCAGCAGAGCCGTCTGCGCCTGTTTGAAAGCGGTTTGCGTTTTGTGCCGGACAGCAGTGCCGACCTGGGAATTCGTCAGGATTTCATGTTGGCAGGTGTGATTACCGGCACTCGCTACGAAGAACATTGGGATCTGGCGCGTCAGACCGTTGACTTCTATGATTTAAAAGGAGATTTGGAAGCGGTGCTGGCGTTGACGGGTAAACTGTCTGACCTTGAGTTCAAGGCTGAAAGTAATCCGGCATTGCATCCAGGGCAAAGTGCTGCTATTTATCTTTGCGGGGAACGTATTGGATTTATTGGTGTTATCCACCCGGAACTGGAGCGCAAGCTGGATCTGAATGGACGCACAGTCGTGTTTGAGTTGCTGTGGGATAAGGTTGCAAACCGCATTCTGCCTGACGCGAGCGACATTTCCCGGTTCCCTGCAAACCGTCGTGATATTGCTGTGGTAGTGGCTGAAAATATCCCCGCAGGCGATGTTTTAGCCGAGTGTAAGAAAGTTGGCGCAAATCAGTTAGTTGGCGTAAACTTATTCGACGTGTACCGAGGAAAGGGCGTAGCTGATGGTTACAAGAGCCTGGCTATCAGCCTGATCTTACAAGATACCTCGCGTACACTGGCAGAAGAGGAAATTGCCGCTACCGTTGCAGAATGTGTAGCAGCATTAAAACAGCGATTCCAAGCATCCTTGAGGGATTGAACCTATGGCGCTTACTAAAGCTGAAATGTCAGAATACCTGTTTGAGAAGCTCGGGCTGAGCAAACGGGATGCCAAAGAGCTAGTCGAGCTGTTTTTTGAAGAAGTTCGTCGCGCTTTGGAAAATGGCGAGCAGGTCAAATTGTCGGGTTTTGGCAATTTTGATTTGCGAGACAAGAACCAACGACCGGGACGTAACCCAAAAACTGGCGAAGATATTCCGATTACGGCGCGCCGTGTGGTCACGTTCCGTCCGGGGCAAAAGTTAAAAAGCAGGGTAGAGAACGCCTCTCCCAAAGAGTAAACGAGATAACCCAAAAGGCCGCGCAAGCGGCCTTTTTCTTTAAGAGGGTCGTGGCTATCTGGGGCCGGTTTTTGATGCCGGATAGTCCGGTACCGGACGGTGATCGTCGATCAAATGGCGGATGGCCAGAATCGGATGGTGAAGCAACATGCGCGGTCCTGACCAGCGCATAATCGCTTTGATTTCTTCTCGTCTGGCGGGTTGATAACAGTGAATAGGGCAGTGCTTACACGCGGGTTTCTCTTCCCCAAAGTAGCAACGTTCCAGACGATTGATGGCGTAATCAAATAGACGGTTATATTTGTCTTTGCTGTCGATTTCGGGGTGATGCTTTTCGTACAATTCGATCATCAACCCAACGGTGCGAATCTCACGTTGCCTGTGTTTGCCCAGAGGTTTTCTCGCCATGTCCGTCATTTTCTGATGGAGTAATAATAGATATATTTTAAATGCAATTTATTTGAGTTAAAACCACCAGAATCACATCCAGAGGGAAAATAAAGGAAGAGGCGAGGGACAGACGCCCTCGCGAAGAGAAGAGAATCAAGCGTGTCCGAACTGTGCCTGATGCAAACTGGCGTAAATCCCGCTATGCGCGATTAAATCCTGATGACTGCCTTGCTCAATGATACCGCCGTGATCGACCACCACAATGCGTTCGGCATTCTGAATGGTTGCCAGCCGATGGGCAATAACCAGCGTGGTTCGTCCCGCTGAAAGATCGCTGAGCGATTGTTGAATCGCCTGTTCGGTGGCGGTATCCAGTGCGGAAGTCGCTTCATCAAGGATCAGAATCGGTGGGTTTTTCAGAAAAATCCGGGCAATGGATAAACGCTGCTTTTGTCCACCAGATAATTTGACGCCGCGTTCACCAACGATGGTATCCAGACCGTCAGGCAGATTCTCAATCAGTTCATCCAGTCTGGCGCGTTGCGCCGCCTGCATGATTTCTTCATCGCTGGCGCCCAATTTGCCATAGGCGATATTTTCACGAATGCTGCCGCCAAACAGAAAGACATCCTGTTGAACGATACCAATCTGGCTGCGCAGAGAAGCCTGCGTCATGTCGCGGATATCAATACCATCAATGGTGATGCTGCCGCTGGTTAAATCATAAAAGCGGGGCAGCAGCGAACAGAGTGTGGTTTTCCCTGCGCCTGAAGGTCCGACGAAGGCGATCGTTTCGCCGGCGCGAATCGACAGGTTAACGTTATGAATGATGGGACGACCGGGCGAATAGCCGAAGCCAACCTGGTTGAACCGGATATCGCCTTTGAGTGGACCCACATCGCGGGCGTTGGGAGCGTCAGCAATTTCCGGCACGGTATCAATCAGTTGGGTAAAACGCTTGAAACCGGCAATGCCTTTCGGATAGCTCTCCAGCACAGAGGTAATTTTGGCGACGGGGCGGAAGAACACTTCGATCAGCAACAGGAAGCCGATAAAACCGCCGTAGGTCAGTTCACCTTCAATGACATACCAGATGCCTGCCAGCATGACGATCAGCTGAATCAGACGTGTGCTCAGGTAGCTGAGCGTCAAGCTGGCGGTCATGATGCGATAGGCCTGAAGTTTGGTACGGCGATAGTTTTCATTGTCATGGGAAAACAGCTTTTTCTCATGCGCTTCGTTGGCGAAAGCTTTGACGACGCGAATACCGCCGACGCTTTCTTCAATCCGGGCATTGAAATTACCAACCTGGCCAAATAACTGGCGCCAGGTCTCGGTCATGCGGGCGCCATAGCGGCTGACCAGAAACGTCATGAACGGCACGATGACGATAGTGAGCATAGCCAGTGGCAGATGTACGGTAGCCATCAGAATAAACGCGCCAATGAAGGTCATAATGGCGATAAACAGGTCTTCCGGACCGTGATGGGCAATTTCGCCCACTTCCTCCAGATCTTTGGTGACGTGGGTAATGATATGCCCGGTTTTCATATTGTCGTAATAGCGGAAAGGGAGCTTTTGCAGGTGCTCAAACGCCTGGCGACGCATATCGGTTTCGATGCCTACGCCCAGCGCGTGTCCCCAATAGTTAACAATGGCCATGAGTCCGGTATTCAGCAAATACACGATCAATAGCGCAACTGAGGCCAGCAGAATCAACGACCAGTTCTGCTCTGGCAGCAGCTTGTCGATGAACGCTTTAATCGCCATCGGGAAACCCAGTTCAAGCAGCCCTGCGATAATGGCACAGCCAAAATCCAGCACAAATAACCCTTTATAAGGGGAGTAATAAGAGAAGAAGCGCCGTAACATACCGTTATTTTTTGCGTTAAATAAATGTGAAATCTACTATAACAGGTTATTGCATCGAGAGGGATATCCACAACCCGTGGAACATACTGCTTATTCCCGGGGTTGGCGGGTAGCGAACCAGCACAGCAATGAACCCAGCGTCACCATGATAACACCTTGCCAAAAGGAATACGCGGGCGAGACTCTCAGCCACAATGATGCCAGCAGAGTGGATATCACCGGGGTAAAATAAGACGCGGTAGCCAGTAATGTCAGATTACCATGCTGGATCCCCGAGTCCCACGCCGAGTAGGCGAGTGCGGTGGAGGCGCCCATGAAAATCAGCTCAATGGCATTCGTCATGGTAAAGGCTAAGACATTCTCCGCACTGAATGTATATTGCAGCCATAGCACGATGGAGGTGATGAGGAGAAAGAACAGCACTCCGCTTTCCCCGTGGCCGAACCGTTTGGCGATATTGCAATACAGGGCCCAGGTTATGGCGGCCGAGAAGGCCAGTCCGTAAGCGAGTGGATTGGTCAGGATATTTTGCCATAGCACGTAAGGAGACCACGCGTTGCCCCCCTTCATGATCCAGATAATACCGGATAACGAGAGAGCCAGTCCTACCCACAGCAGGAAGCGGCTTTTTTGCTGATTGATGAAGATTGAGAACAGGATGGTCAGACTGGGCCACAGGTAGTTAATCATGCCCAGCTCTATCGCTTGCAAACGGTTGTTGGCGAGACCGATAGAGATGGACAGAAAAATTTCATAGCAGATAAAGAGCATTCCCCCGGCCAGAAGATAGACTTTGGGCAGTGTTTTTATTTTGGGAACGCCATGAAACAATAATAGACAGAGCGTACTGGTGGTGTAAATCATGGCGGCGCCGCCAAGGGTGCCCAGTGATTCGGTAATGCTGCGAATCAGCCCGACAGACGTACTCCATAAAATAATGGCCAGTAAACCAACGAGCGTTGCACGCTGTGGCGTCATCTTCATGCTGTGGTATCTACGTATCAGTGAAAACAAGAAAAGCGGATGCTGATGGCAGCATCCGCCAGAGCACATTACATCTGATTAACGCCAGAAATCGTCGAAAACGGTAACCGGTGGCCGGCGCTTGTGTTCGGTTTTGCGATACCAGTTTTCAATGGTCGCCGCGTCTTTCGCATCCACTTGTTTGCCTTCAAGATAGTCGTCAATTTTTTCATAAGTCACACCCAGCGCGATTTCATCGGGCAGTGAAGGGCGATCATCTTCCAAATCGGCCGTTGGCGTCTTGGTGTAAAGGTGAGAAGGACAGCCCAGTTCGCGCAGAAGCGCCTTCCCTTGACGTTTATTTAAACGGAATATCGGATTGATGTCTGTTCCACCGTCGCCATATTTGGTGAAAAAACCGGTCACCGCTTCAGCCGCATGGTCGGTTCCTACGACCAGACCCGCATTCATGCCCGCGATGCTGTATTGGGCTTTCATCCGTTCACGGGCTTTTTCATTGCCTTTGACGAAATCGGAAAGCTCAATGCCAATGGCTTTTAACGTAGCTTCGCTGGCTTCCACCGCGGGTTTAATATTGACCGTCAGAACCTTGTCCGGCTGTATAAAAGCGATGGCGTCCTGGCAGTCGGATTCATCGGCCTGCGTGCCATAAGGCAGACGCACGGCGATAAATTGATAGCGTTCATCACCGGTTTCATTGCGCATCTCAGTAATGGCCGTTTGGCAGAGTTTACCGGTTAACGTCGAGTCCTGACCACCGCTGAGCCCCAATACCAGAGATTTCACAAATGGATGGGCATTCAGATAATTCTTTAAAAAATCAACGCTAACGCGAATTTCTTTCACCGGGTCAATGGTGCTTTTGACTCCCAGTGCAGTGATGATGTCCTGCTGTAATGACATAATCTCCCCCTCCTGAACTTATTGATCCTGCGGAATAATTATCTTAATCCCCTGAGTGTAAAACGAATTGGCGTGAAGAAAAAGAACAAGCGTTCTGCCAATGGTATTACCTATGAGTGATACCTTTTCTCTATCAATGACGGCGTTATTACACAACCTCGTCATTTGAAAAAAGGCCTTTTGCCATCTAGACTCATTGATGACCCATTCATATGAGGTAATGTAATGAAAAATAATCGACTAATGTGGTGTATTGTTGCGGCAGGAGCAGTCTTTCTTTCTGGATGTTCGGCTTATAACAAAGCAGAGAGCTATGTCAATGAGCCGGTGGTGAAGGATGTCAAGGTAGGAATGACAAAACTACAGGTTCATCAGCTTGCGGGTTCGGGAGGAATGGAAAGAACGCTGGTAAACGCGAAGGGGACGTGTAGCGATTATCTGTTGAAGAACCGTGACGGCACGGCCCAGAACTATTTTGTCAGCTATGATGAAACTGGGCATGTTCGCAATAAAGGCTTCCAAAGCTGCCAGGCATACGATACTTCTCCGAACCGATAACAGAACTACATCCTTGTGTCATTACGTAGGCGATGGACTTACGTGATCATTGGTTATATCTGTGTTTTCATCTCTAAAAGCATGCTGGAAGACGGGCGTTCACGCTTCAGATGTCTTTCAGCATGCTTTGTGAATATCTCTGGTTCCCGGTGTACCCAATACCTCCCCTTCTATCATGAATTGCCATAGCCCTTGGCAGAATAATGAGTAATTATTTGTAGTGTTAAGATTTTGCCTGAATTTGGTAAAATACTGTCAGATAACGGGTTTTAAGATATTTCCATCTTCCGTCCAACGACATTGTGACCGATATTGCTGTTAACCAGTTCTACAAGATTGTTAATGCGTCGAGGAAAATACAATGACGAAAAAAACACTGGCACTGATGATGTCGTTACTGCTGGTCACCAGTTCTTTTTCAGGCATGACTTTTGCGGAAGGTCCGAATGGAGCGCAAGAGCAGAAACGGCAGCCGGTTAATAACCAAAACGGTGGCGAGCATAAGAATGCCCCTGCCGCCAGCAGTAAGCAGAAAAACGTACCTAACGGTAATAACCGCAATAATGACAAAGGGACCCCGGTAAAGCAGGCTGCCCGTGGACAGCAGAATGCGCCCAGCTTCCGTGAACGCGATCATTTTGTGTGGAGCGGCAATGATTTCAGAAAAGGTCATCCCGCCCCTCAACGTTTTCGTGGGGATAGTTATCGAGTCAATGACTGGCGCGCCCGCGGGTTACATGAACCACCTGCCGGTCAGCACTGGGCCTACATTGATGGAAACTACGTTTTGATCGCGGCGGCCACGGGGATAATCACCGCTATCCTTTTGAATAGTGCGTTAAACTAGCCGTAAAAATTATTAAGGTGCCGGTAGAGCAACTACCGGCACCTTATCGTTTTATCATCCACCGGCGACATCCCACTATGTCCACGGTTTTATGAAACGCTATCTACCGGTGCGCTAGCTCCGCGTCTTCCTGGGCGTCAAATATCGTTTTATCGGTCTGTTTGAGCAACTGGCTGGTCACGGTGCCGGCCGTCATCGATCCGCTCACATTCAATGCAGTACGCCCCATATCAATCAACGGTTCAATGGAAATCAGCAGGGCAACCAGCGTAATGGGTAACCCCATTGCCGGCAGCACAATCAGTGCCGCAAACGTTGCGCCGCCACCCACGCCAGCAACGCCGGCAGAACTGATGGTGACAATCCCGACCAGCGTAGCGATCCACACCGGATCGAGCGGATTAATCCCCACCGTTGGCGCGACCATCACCGCCAGCATGGCCGGATAGAGTCCTGCACAGCCATTCTGACCAATAGTGGTGCCGAATGACGCGGCAAAGCTGGCGATGGAATCCGGCACGCCAATACGACGGGTTTGCGCTTCGATACTCAACGGGATTGTGGCGGCACTGGAACGGCTGGTAAACGCAAACGTCAGTACCGGCCAGACTTTGCGGAAGAACCGTGCTGGATTGATCCCTGTGAAGGACAGAATCAGGGCATGTACGCCGAACATGATGGCCAGTCCCAGATAGGACGCCACCACAAAACTCCCCAATTTCAGAATGTCTTGTAGATTGGAGCTGGCAACCATTTTGGTCATCAGCGCCATTACCCCGTATGGCGTCAGCTTCATCACCAGACGAACCAGTTTCATTACCCAAGACTGTAGCGTATCAATCGCAACCAGTACGCGTTCACCTTTGGCGCTGTCGTCTTTCAGCAATTGCAATGCGGCGACACCGAGAAACGCGGCAAATATAACGACGCTGATAATCGACGTGGGATTAGCCCCTGTTAATTCGGCGAATGGATTTTTAGGTATGAAGGACAAAATAAGCTGAGGCACATTAAGATCGGCAACTTTACCCGCATAATTATTTTCAATCGCGGTCAGCCGTGCGCTTTCCTGCACACCCTGCACCAATCCGCTGGCAGTCAGGCCAAACAGGTTGGTGACGAAAACGCCGACCAGAGCTGAAATCAGCGTGGTAATCAGCAGGGTAGAGAGCGTCAGCACGCTGATCTTGCCTAATGATGAAGCGTTGTGCAGTTTTGCTACCGAGCTGAGGATGGAAACGAAGACCAATGGCATCACAATCATTTGCAGCAGTTGGACGTATCCGTTTCCCACAATGTTGAACCAGGCAATCGACTGGTTGATGACGTCAGTATTGTCGCCGTAAATAAGATGTAGCGCTAATCCGAATAAAACGCCGACGACGAGCCCGAGCAAGACTTTTTTCGCCAAGCTCCAGTTGCGGTTTTTGCTGCTGTAAGCCAGCATGACCAGTAAACCGGCAAACACCAGAATGTTTAATAACAGAGGAAAATTCATCCTCATTTCTCCCTAATCGTTCTAACCGTTATTTGTTACAAAAATGTCGATAAACGCCGACAGGATACCAGTTCTTTTATCATCATGTTATAGGCGTCTGAGTGATAATCTAAGCAAACAACGGTTAATAGGTGAAATAATATTCGTTCGGTTTGCTACTTTAATAGTTGAATAGTTTGCGCCTGGGATATTGCGCCATCGATGGGGGCGGGTAATGACTGAATCCAGTTATCCCGGAACGGTGGCCGGACCGATGCAGGAATCCCCTGGGTTCCACGAATGCCAAATCCGCGCTTACTCTTATTACGCGTTGTACGTCGTCAGCCAGACAGGGAAAACAGATTGCGCATAACTAGCCGATACCATAACGGAAGCGGTGGTGTTGATGGGGTTGCAACAAAAAAATAGGGTAGTCATTACATCGGAGGAAAAATGACCACCCTGAACCGCAAGAAATAAATTAACAAATAACACTCACAAACGAAGAGGGTAATTAGACACAGAAATTAAAAAAAGATAAAACGCTTACAGCTAACACAAAATAACACTGACAGACTACTTTCGTTAAAGTATACCCTTAACGAAGGGACGTTAAAAATTAAGCTCACTTATGAAACGTCAATGGATTAATTCCAACATCCCTTTTTAACTGCTAATACTAAAGGATATTTAAATAATCCAAGGAATATTAGAAGTTATATTGTACGCCAACGCGATAACGGGTTTGGCGATGATCGCTGGTGCCATCCTGAGCTACGTTACCAACAGCAACAAACGGTTTCCAGTTTTTATCCAATGCGTAAGACAGTTTTACATCATGGTCGATGTTATAAGTTTCATTATCGTATTGGTAAGCCCCGGCCTTGTTGGCTTTTTTATAGTCCATTTCATATTCAACCTGGAAGCCCTTCGGCAGTTTATAGGCGAGCAACCCGGTAAGGTTATAGCCATTTTCCTGCGTGCTGCTGGTGCCGCCAATATTTCCGCTTTTTCTCAGATAATAAGGGCGATAGCGCAGTGAGTAAGACAGGTTGTCGGTAATGTTGACTTTACCACGCAGGTAAGGACGGTAGTTGTTAGAGGATGAGGCTGAATCTAAAGAAAAACCGGGTTCAAGTGAGAACGTTTTATTGAAGTTATAAACGTAGCTGGCAACAACTTCGGTACCGTTGCTTACCGTTTCATGGTAAGGCTTATTTGGCGTGACTTCAGAAGAGGGTTCGCCATTTTTCCATCTTGCTTCAACAGACAAACCGAATCCATTAGCAAAACGATGAGATATTAACAGACGATCGCGATGGTCGTTTTTGGGTGTGTCTTTCATTTCATGACGATAGTCAATAGTCACCGCCATTGCATTAACACTAATCAATGAGGTGACTGCCAAAGCTAGTAATTTAAATTTCATTGTTATATTCCCTATCGGTTAGGATGATACTTAATTCAAAAGACGCATTACTCTTTTTAATACAAGTTCTATTTTATTTATTATTAAACTGCATTTTGTGATCGCGATCTGCTTGGGTAACAAAAAGTAAAACACAGTTTCAAAATGTGAACGAGATCGAGTTGAACAAGGGTTTTGTTTTAATTTAAATAAAATTCAATAAATCCATTATTTCAATTTATATAAAAACACTGTTATTGTTAATAACAGGTTGAATAATGAATAAGAATCCGTTTCTATTATTTTATAAATAATAAAGAAAACGGCCTGTTTCATTTTAAATGAAATTTAATAAACCACTTGTTTCAATTTATATAAAACCTGCCATGTTAATGGCAGGTTGGATAATTAATAAATTTCAGGGGGGTTATTTCATTGCACGTTTCAAAATACGTTCAGACTGACGTTGAAAATATTTTGCCGTTTCTTCAACAGATTTCTGACCGTAATCAATGGACTGAATGGCATCGCCAAACAGGGATACGATTTGCGGATCGTCAAAATAAGGCGAAACGCTCATGCTATGTGGCAGTGTCAGCGCCTGATTCAGACCCGCAACAGCCGGAGAATCATCTTGAATGACGCCATCAGCAGTTAGCTGAGCTACCGCCGCCTTACTTAACGGAACACCACGCTCTAATCCCAGAGCCTGAACGCCTTCTTTGCTGTTCAACAAGAAGTCAATCAGCAGAGACGCTTCTTTGGGATGTTTGCTTGATTTACCAATTGACAACATTTGCGCGGGTTTAAAGAACAGACCGGCATCTTTAGCGCCAGGCAACATTGGATAGCTACCTAACTCCAGTTTTGCTGGAGGTTGCAGGTTGTCAGAGTACTTGGTAATCGTAGAGTTCCACATGTAGGTGCCGCTCCACTCGCCATTAATCCATGGCTTCATTTCATACATGTTGCTCTTGCCGAAAGAGGCATAGTATTTCGCTGAAGGCATAACGTGGCTATCAACCAGCGTCTTATACATGTTGAAGAACTCTACCCATTGCGCATCGCTATATGAGAACTTCTGACCTTTCTCATCAATGGCCGGGATATTGTACTTCTGAACCATATAGGAATTTAACAGCGCCAGTGAATCCTGATGCTCCAGCACCACAGGGTAGTATTGGTCACCCAGTTTTTCTTTAAACACTTTACCGGCGTTCAGCAGTTCATCCCAGGTTTTGGGATATTCCAGTCCGGCCTTTTTCCAGCTTTCGGTGTTGAAATAGAACACACGGGCCGTAACAGAAATAGGAATACCGTTCAGTTTGCCATTGACCGTCGTACCCTGAAGCTCTTTTGGATCAAACTGAGTCAGATCCAGCGTGTCTTTGACTTTATTCAGGTCGTAGAAACCATCGCCGTTTTTAGAGAAAATCGGCAGCCAGTTCCAGTTGGTTTGCATGACATCAGGTTCAGTGTTACCGGCAATCTGGGTGGTCAGACGGGACAAGTGTCCGTCCCAACCGGTGTATTCTGATTTAACGGTAATATTGGGATGCTGTTTATGGAAATCTTCAATGGCCTTGAGTGTCTGCTGATGGCGGGTGTTTCCACCCCACCAGGACATTCTCAATTCAACCTGATCGGCAGCAAAAGACGGCGCGGCCAATAATGCCAGTGACGACGCTATCAGCGTGTGTAGGATCGCTTTTTTCATCGGTTACTACTCCTGTTAAAGAGAGATATTTTTTTCTGTTTTTGCATCAAAGATATGGCATTTATCCATATCGAACTGGAAGAATACCTGGCGATGCAGGCCATTCTTGATAATCAACCGCGCTTCATCGGACGGGACACGGCTGGTTAATTCAAAGCCATCAACCTTTATGTACATAAAGAATTCATGGCCCATGTTTTCTACGCGCACCAGTTCACCCTGAGAGTGGTTGGCCTCAAACGGGGTTTCGGAAACGGTCACGTATTCAGGACGGATACCGAAGAAAACATCCTGACCGGAATAGGAGCGCACTTTATCCTGCTGCTCACTGTTCAGGACCAGCGTGTAGTGGCCGACGGTCAACCCAATCTGGCCGTCTTTTTCTACCAGTTTGCTCGGTTTGATATTCATTTCCGGCGAGCCAATGAAGCCGGCTACAAACATGTTGACCGGGAAGTGGTACAGGTTATCCGGCGTATCCACCTGCATGATATGACCCAGTTTCATGACGCAGATCCGGTCGCCCATGGTCATGGCTTCGGTCTGGTCGTGGGTAACATACACGGTGGTGGCGGCTTTACCGCTTTTCTTCAACTGCTTGTGCAGGTCAGAAATACGGATACGCATCGAAGCACGCAGTTTGGCGTCCAGGTTTGACAACGGTTCGTCAAACAGAAAGACATCGGGTTTTTTCACGATGGCGCGGCCGACCGCCACACGCTGCGCCTGACCGCCGGAAAGCTGGCGGGGCAGGCGGTCCATCAGCTCTTCCAGTTCCAGAATTTTTGATGCTTCCGTTACCTGCGCTTCGATTTGATCTTTGGGCATTTTGCTGAGTTTCAGACCGAACGCCAGGTTCTCTTTTACCGTCATGTGCGGGTAGAGGGCATAGTTCTGGAACACCATCGCAATACCGCGTTCTTTCGGCGCCAGATTGTTCACCACGCGTTCGCCGATACGGACTTCGCCGCCGCTGATGGTTTCCAGACCCGCCAGCATGCGCAGCGTGGTGGATTTGGCGCAGCCCGACGGGCCGACGATAACCATGAATTCACCGTCTTTAATGGTCAGGTCGATGCCGTGTACCGCTTTGAAACCGTTGGAATATACTTTTTCCAGCTTGTTGAAAATGACTTCAGCCATGATAAATCCTCTATTAACCTTTAATTCCGCTGCTGGTCACGCCTTGTACGAAGTAACGCTGTGCCAGGAAGAAAACAATGATGGAAGGCAGAATCGAAATGCTGGACATCGCCAGGATTTCATTCCACGGAGCGCCTTCGGTGACGTCGATAGACATTTTCAGCGCCAGCGCAATCGGATATTTATCCACGCTGTAGACATAGATCAGCGGACCGATAAAGTCGTTCATTGACCACATGAACTGGAACAGCGCAACAGAGATAATGGCCGGTTTCAGAATTGGCACGACCACATACCACAGCACCTGGAAGGAGTTACAGCCATCGATCTGGGCGGCTTCTTCCATATCACGCGGCACGCCGCGCAGGAACTGGATCAGCATGAACACAAAGAAGCCCTGTGTCGCGAATGCCAGCGGCAGGTACAGCGGCAGGTAGCTGTTCAGCATGCCCATTTCACGGAACATGATGTACTGCGGGATCAACAGAACGGTGCTTGGCAGCAGCATGGTGGCGATCAGGGTTGCGAACCAGAAGTTCTTCCACGGGATTTCGAAACGGGCAAAGCCGTAAGCGACGATGGTGGAAGAGATAATGGTCAGGATCACTTTCGGGATCACATACTTGAAGGTATTGATCATGTAGTGACCGAAATTGTATTCCGTACCGGTTTTCCAGCCGTTGACAAAACCGTCCCAGGTGGCGTGCTCGGGCCACAGACCCAGCGTGGTAAAGATTTCATGGTTCGGCTTGAACGATGCCGAGAACATCCACGCCAGCGGATAGAGCATCAGCAGGCCGACAAACAACAGGATCACGTAACGGATGGCGGCGCTGATTTTCTCTTTACGCAGCGTCCGGCGAACTTCCAGTGCCGCAATTTCTTGCGCAGAAGTCATATTTGAATGCATGTCAGCCATTTTTTCCTCCTTTATCGGCGGAGTAGAACACCCAGTATTTGGACGATTTGAAGGCAACCGACGCAAATACGGCAACAACCAGGAACAGAACCCATGCCAGCGCCGCCCCGTAGCCCATATCGAAATACTTGAAGGCCGTATCATAGATATAGAGTGAGAACAGGTAGGTGTAATGCGTTGGTCCCCCGCCCGTAATGACGTAAGGCGCTGTAAACTCCTGGAATGCCTGAGTGGTCTGCATGATAAAGTTGAAGAAAATCACCGGCGTAATTAACGGCACCGTCACTTTCAGGAACATTTGCCATTTGGATGCCCCGTCAATCATGGCGGCTTCATACTGCGACTGCGGTACGTTCTGCAAGGCGGCGAGGAAGATAACCATGGCCGAACCAAACTGCCATACGCGTAACAGGGTGACGGACATCAGCGCCAGTGACGGTTCGCCCAGCCAGTTGATGGCGTCTAAACCGAATACGCCCAGAAAACTGTTCAACAGACCATCGATGGCGAACAGAGCCCGCCACAGAACGGCGATGGCCACGCTGCTGCCCAGAATGGACGGTACATAGTAAGCGGTACGGAAGAAACCGATACCACGCAGTTTGAAATTAAGCACAAACGCAATTAACAATGCGAAGATTAATTTCAGTGGAATGGTCAGAAATACATAGGCGAAGGTCACGCCCATTGATTTCCAGAAGAGATCGTCCTCCATAAACATTCGGTGGTAGTTTTCCATACCGGTGAATTCAGGCGGACTCATCAAATCATACTCAGTAAAACTGAGAAAAAATGATGAAACAAAGGGGAAAGCGGTAAACACTATCAGCCCTATTATATAGGGGGAGATATAGGCTAACCCCAGCATTCTGTTTTCATTCATAATGCTTACCTATTAAGTAATTGTGAATCATTAAAAAACATAAAATCAAAGTGTTAATAACTCTGGATAAATAAACTCCACGTCATAGATAATTCTGTTTTCCCCGTTAACGCGAAAATCACCGTGAACATACCCACCTTGCGTTAAGAACGGTGGAATAGCGTTTAATTTGTTGCGGCAAGCAGCAATAAGAGTCAATAGCGCCAGTGGAAATGGATCATCCAGGCGAACATAACGGTGTTGCGCCGAACGAACGAATAAACCGCGATGGCAATGCTTTTCAAACAAGACCTCCGCGAGCTGCCAGGCGTTTTCCGCCCATTTTTCTGACTGTTTGTGCTCTGCCAGTTCTATCATCGCCAGTAGTAGCATTGGGCTGGCAACATCATAAATATCTTCATCATTCAGACGTGTCAGCATGGTATTGATCAGTGCATACAAATCTTCGTCACCGCTGAGGCAATAAGCCCGAACCAGCGGCAGCAAATAATCGCCTTCCAGCGCAAAGGGTTTCAGTTCCGTGCCGGCTTTCCCATAATAGCCATCGCGCCTGAAGCGATAGCCCGTCATATCCTGACCGTTATTCCACATGGGACGCAGCGTATTGCTGGTAACGTCATAGGCGTACTGGTAATAGTTTTTCAGCCCTGAAATGACCCAGCCAAGCATTTCGTCATCAGGCTGGCTATGCAGGATATCCAGCATAGCCAATGGGTTATCAATCAACAGCGGACGCATGTCGCGGAACAATACGTTCGCTTCACGAGCAATTTCGCCGAACTCCGGGCCAAACTGGCGCTGAGCGCGATCGCCAAACCACGATTGTGTCTGATTGTCATCTTCAGGCACCGGCTCGCGCTGTAGCGGTGAGCTGAACTGATAAACCGGCATGCCGGTTTCCGGGTTACGCGCCAGCACATATTGGCGATACAGGTGTTTACCCCAGTCAGCCGCATGCTTATCGCCAGTGTATTCTGCGTATTTGAAGGCGGCATAAATCAGGTCAGTGCCGGCATTGACAAAGGTCAGTCCCTTCGTGAGTGGCAGAACGGGCCACTGCGCCGGATCGACAACGTCACGACGCGCGTGCAGAAAGACATCAGGATCGCGGGTTTTGGTGTAATCACCGTGACGCCCCAGATCCAGGGCGTTCCAGTCTTCTACGTGCGCATGCCAAAATCCCTGAAGGAAATTCAGCGTCTTTTCTGCGTTGACGCGATACAGCAGCGTGTAATAGGGCAGATGATGCTTTAATTCATGCACCTGCGCTTTTGATTCCGGACCTTCGCTTGCCAGCGTATCCAGATTGATAAAGCGGTGGCCACCCCAGTAAAACAGGCCGCTAGTCTTATCAACAAAGTGATTCAGGAAATAATCACTCACCAATGTAGCCTGTTCCTGATAGCTGGTTTCCCCGGTGGCAGCGCTCATGGCACACAGCGTTCTCAGCCAATTCTGCTGGCTGGCAAAGTTGGAAATTGGCGCACGGTGTCCGTCAGGGAACTGCCAGACAACCGGTTCATGGCTCAGTACGTCAAATCCATCCGCCAGTAATGGCGTTGGATTTGTACGGCTGTGAGCCACGGTCTGAACCGTTTCGATATGACTGTTCAGTGCATCAACCCATTCATCAATCTTCGTTTTTCTGCTGGTGTGCAAGCTTTCAAAAATACTCATGGAGTACCTTCTTATGGAACTGAATATCAGTTCCTTATAAATAGAAACACTGTTTTGATTGATTATATTGCGCGAGTTGCCTTGCCGTCATGCACGCAATATCGAAAGTGTGATCAAAGTCGGAACGTTGTTTTGATTTTTTTTCAATGCGGAATTTTGGTGAAAAAAAAGAGAATAAAAAAATAAATAACTGATTGAAAAAAAAGCAAAAGGCACAATCTAAGTTGTGCCTTTTGTCAAGCAATGCGTGAAAAGAAAACGCCGTGCGATAAATAAAAAATTAGCGGGCCAGCCAGCCACCGTCAACCGCAATGGTATAGCCGTTAATGTAGTCAGACGCACTGGAAGCCAGGAACACTGCCGGCCCCATCAGATCCTGCGGTAATCCCCAACGACCCGCCGGGATACGATCCAGAATTTCTTTGCTGCGATCTTCGTCAGCACGCAATTGCTGGGTATTGTTGGTGGCCATGTAACCTGGGGCAATCGCGTTGACGTTGATATTGTATTTCGCCCACTCGTTCGCCAGCAGGCGGGTCACACCCATCACTGCACTTTTTGACGCGGTATAAGAGGGAACGCGGATACCGCCCTGGAAGGACAGCATGGAAGCGATATTGATAATTTTGCCGCCGTGACCTTGTTTAATGAACTGGCGGGCAACGCTCTGAGACATGAAGAAAACGCTCTTGATGTTCAGGTTCATGACATCGTCCCAGTTCTTTTCGCTGAATTCGATCGCATCTTCACGACGGATGATACCGGCGTTGTTAACCAGAATGTCAACCTTGCCAAATTCGGCAACGGCTTTTTCTACCAGATCTGCGTGACCGGCGATATTGCTCATATCGGCTGTCAGGCTGAGGAAACGACGTCCCAGCGCAGTGACTTTTTCGATAGTGTCTTTGGGCTCAACGATGTTGACGCCGACAATATCGCAACCGGCTTGCGCCAGGCCGATAGCCATACCCTGACCTAACCCCGTATCACAACCTGTGATAAGAGCAACTTTACCCTGTAAATCGAAGGAATTTAAAATCATAACCTTAATCTCTCTGTAAGCGACAATAATGAGTCGTTAGCTGTTACTGTAGGGAATACCGGTCATTCCGGTTGCAAGCGATCAACGTAACTCGCTAACCTTGACGTGATCCATGTCATCGAAAACCTGATTCTCGCCAACCATGCCCCAAATAAAGGTGTAGCGTTTGGTACCCACACCGGAATGGATCGACCAGCTCGGTGAAATCACCGCCTGTTCGTTTTGTACTACTATGTGACGGGTTTCCTGTGGTTGACCCATCATGTGAAAAACGGCCGTTTCGTCGTCCATATCAAAATAGAAATACACTTCCATCCGGCGTTCATGCGTATGGCAAGGCATCGTGTTCCACAGGCTGCCTTCTGCCAGCCTGGTCAGTCCCATAGTGAGCTGACAGGTTGGCAATACGTCAGGAACGATGTATTTGTTGATGGTACGACGGTTGCAACTGGCATCTTCACCAATGGTTTGTGGCGAAGCCTCTGCCTGGGTAATTTTGCGGGTAGGGTACGACGTATGGGCCGGTGCGCTGTTGTAATAGAATTTCGCGGGGTTTGCTGCATCAACGCTGCGGAACTGTACTTCCTTCGCGCCCATACCAACATATATCGCTGTTTCATTACCGATGTCGTAGCGTTCACCATCAACGGTGACGATACCGGCACCTCCAATGTTGATGGCGCCCAGTTCACGGCGTTCAAGGAAATAGCTGACGCCTAGCTGTTTGCCCACTTCGCTGCCAACGGCGACAGTATCATGAACAGGCATAATGCCACCGACGATAATGCGGTCAATGTGGCTATATGTCATGGTGTAGGTATCGGCAGAAAATAATTGTTCGATCAGAAACTCGCGGCGTAAACCTGCTGTATCGAGTTGCTTTGCGTGATCACGGTGAATGCTTTGACGAACTTGCATTTTTTCGCCTCTCTTTCAGACATAAAATAAAAAACTGCAATAACCCCTTGGCGAAAGCACCGGGCGGAACAAGCGGTGCTGCGTGGCAGTGACAACGTCACTTGAACCTTGATTGCCCGGTTCTTTCTTGTTATAGGGGGATAATAGTTTGGTTGGGATGCGAATTCAATAAAAATGAAATAATGTTTTATTTATTTCTTGAGGGACGTCCTGGTTTTGCTTATTTTATGTTTCATCTGGTGAGGATGTTACTAGAATGTCGGTATCTGAAGTTACACGCTCATCCTGATATGCGGTGCGGATGAGACATAGAAATAGAGAAGGAGAAATGATGAGACGGTATTTTATTGACGACGAAACGCCATGGGAAGAACTGGGCGGTGGCATCAAACGCAAGATCGTGACCTGGAGTGATGAACTGATGATGGTCTGCGTACATTTCGACAAAGGCGCAATCGGTACGCCTCATAAGCATGATATTCACGATCAGATCGCTTATGTCGCGGCCGGCAGTTTTGAGGTCGTCATTGAAGGCGAAAAACGTATCCTGAAAACGGGTGATGCATATATGGCCGTCAAAAATGAGATGCACGGTGTGGTTTCTCTGGAAGACGGCAGCGTGTTGATTGATACGTTTTCGCCAAAACGGGCCGATTTCCTTTAATTATTCCCCCCGCCATTGCCGGATGTGTCGTCCGGCCAATGGTGTGCGCCACCGGTTTTCCATTACCGCATCGTTTTATGCAATATGCCCGATATTCAACTGCTGCAACGATCCCAGTTTGTGGTCGGCCAGTGTCCAGCGAGGGTCCTGGCTGAACTCCGGTTGCGGAACGACGATGGAACGCATGCGGGCCGCTTTGGTGGCAATCATTCCGTTTATTGAATCTTCCAGCGTGACACACTGTAACGGCGAAACCCCTAATCCATCGGCCGCATTCAAATAAACCTCTGGATGCGGTTTGCTATACGGTAGCTTTTCCGCGGAAACCAAAACGTCAAAATAGGTTTCAAGGTGAAACGTGCGGAGTATCTGTTGCAGCATGTGCAGCGGTGACGCTGAAGCCAGACCGATTTTGAGATTCTGTTGGCGGCAGAGCTGCAATGCCTGTTCAACTCCAGGCAATAAAGGGCGGCGCTCGTCGACTAATTCGATAGCGCGCTCGATAATTCGGCTAACGACGACTTCTCTGCTCGGCGTTTTCCAGGGGGCGACCTGATACCAGAGATCAACCACCATATCGATGCGCAATCCCAGCGTATCGGTCATGGATTGACGTAGTGAGGTGTCAATGCCCAGCGAGGCGATGACTTCAATTTCGGCCATATCCCACAAGGGTTCGGAATCAATCAGTAAACCATCCATATCAAAAATGGCCGCGCGGATAGAAGAATCAAAAGTCATACAACCAGCTCCCCGGAATAGAAAAATCAGAAATCAATAATAACAGGCGTTAATTATATGCTAATTCGCGGCTCATAAAGGTTGTCGAGCGATAAAACATTGACTGATAATAAACTTACAGTAGGCTGCTATCGGGTTTTTTATGTCTACACTGTTCGTTATATACCCAATAGATTTATGCGGGGTTATCCTGCCTGCCTTCGGGGGCCAATGTATGGGCAGAGTTAAGGGATGCTTGTCGCACCCCTGAAGGAGCCGTGTCATTGAGGGCCGCGAGTGCGCCTGATGACAGGGATACGAAAGAGATCAATGGATACTGCGTCGTTCAAAAGGGGAGCACATGACGTATCAACAGGCTGGCCGTATTGCCGTGGTTAAGCGTATCGCGGGATGGATAATTTTTATTCCGGCTCTGCTGTCTACACTTGTTTCATTAGCCAACTATTTATATACCTATACGCAGAAAAAACAGGGGATTGATGCGGTTTTGCTGGATTTTCTGCACTTGATGATTGATATGGTTCGCTTCAATACGCCATTTCTGAATATTTTCTGGTATAACTCGCCGGTGCCTGATTTTTCCCGCTTTTTCACTGCATCAAGCCTGATGTTCTGGCTGATTTATATTCTGATTTTTATCGGACTGGCCTTGCAGGTGTCTGGCGCACGTATGTCGCGCCAGGTGAAAGCGATTCGCGAGGGGATTGAAGATCAGCTGATTCTGGAAAAAGTGAAAGGTGACGCAAGCCGCACGCGCGAGGTTCTGGAAGCGCGCGTTGTCGTTCCACGCCACACCATTTTTTTGCAGTTTTTCCCTCTCTATATCCTGCCGATCGTGATTGCGGTTATCGGGTATATGGTTCTGCGTCTGCTGGGTATGCCGTTATAATCGAATAAGATGCCCTATAGGCGCGGTTAACGCCTATAGGGCATCGGATGTTACGTTACACGCTGAGTTGTTCTTCTATCGCCTGTTGGGCTTCAAGGATGTTTTTCCCACCGAACAGATTGGCTCGGTTGAGCAGATAATAAATCTGGTAGACCGGCTGGCGTTCAATAAAACCTTTATCCAGCGGCCATACGCTCTGATAGCCATCATAGATTTGCGGCGGCAGCGCAGGGTAGAGCGGCAGCATCGCCAGGTCGCTCTCGCGGTCGCCCCAGTAGCAGGCCGGATCAAACAGGTAGCATCCGTTGTGACTGTTTGCGCAATTGTCGGGCCACAAATCGCCATGCACCAATGAAGGCTGGGGCTGATGGCCCGCCAGTCTTTCCTCCGTTCGGGCAATCAGGGTTTCAATGTGACCAAAATGCATGCCTTTTTCGGCGGCTAACTGAAGTTGCCAGCCAATTCGTTGTTCTGCAAAGAAGGATGACCACCGGCGTTGCCAGCAGTTAGGTTGGGGCGTCGTCGACAGGTCATTGTCAAAATCCAGACCGAACTGCGGTTGGTCGCTCCATTGGTGCAGGTGCGCCAACTGTTCGCCAAGGCACCAGGCGCTATGCGCATCCAGCGGTTTTACCGGCAGATATTCCAACAGCAGGAAACTGTGATCGCGGGAACTGCCGACACCGTAGACCTCCGGGACATTAACGGTATTACTGCGGGCCAGTAAGGTGAGCTGGTCGGCCTCGGCAGTGAATTTGGGCAGCATTTCACGGATATCACATTTTACGAAGACCTCGCGGTCACCATATCGGGCATACCATGCGGCGTGAATTTCCCCGCCTGACAATTCGCGGCGCTCCTGAATGTCAGCGGTACCGAGGTGTTCTTCCAAAAGTCGGCTGATTGCTTGCCACATAAGGTCATCCTCCCATTGATGTTGCCAGATACCCTGATCTTCTCGCTTCAGTCACCCGGTAGTAGCTGGCTATCACTACGGTAGCCCATTGAGCACGATAAAAACTGGACCTGTGACACAGTGATGATGGATGACGGCAGTAAAAGTGCTCAGGAGAAGAGTATAGACGCAGTTGAAAAATAACGCAGTTATCCCTGTACCGCCCACCAGGTAAACGAAATATAAGGGACAGTGCGGGGAGAGACGATGTTTTCCGGGGTGAATAGCTCAGGAATGGCAGACCATCCCTGAGCTTAGGTTATGACCGGGCAACCGGCTGATGTTTCTCGGTTTATGCAATTTTCGCCGGGGCTGTCAACGTTGAACGCCGGTGCTGTTTCCACTGGTGATAAATCAGGGACAGCGTAAAGAACGCGGCCTGAACGATCACAATACAAGGGCCGGTAGCACCATCAATGTAGAAACTGATTAATGTGCCGGCAATACAGGACACGACAGACACGATCGTTGCCAGGATCAACATACGGTCAAAGCGTTTGCATACCATAAACGCGATGATCCCTGGCGCGATCAGCATAGCGATAACCAGAATTACGCCGACCGCCTGCAATGAGGCCACGATGGTTAAGGCCAGCAGACAGAGAAGACCGTAATGCAGCAGCTTCACTGGCAGGCCGATAACGCGCGCGTGGTCGGGATCGAAGCAGTAGAGCATGAAGTCACGTCGTTTCAGCAGGATGACCGACAACGTGATGCCGGCAATTAACAGAATCTGCGTCAGCTCTTGCCCGGTAATACCCAGCACGTTGCCAAACAGAATATGGTTGAGGTGCTGATCGGTATCGATACGCGCGAACATCACCAGACCAAGCGCGAACATGCCGGAGAAAATAATCCCCATGACCGTATCTTCTTTTACCCGGCTATGCTCTTTAACATAGCCGGTGGCGACAGCACAGAATATTCCGGATGCAAAAGCACCGATCACCAAAGGAATGCCAAGCCAGAATGCCAGAACAATGCCGGGCAGCACGGCGTGGGAGATTGCGTCCCCCATTAGTGACCAGCCTTTCAGCACCAGATAGCATGACAGTACGGCGCATACGGTTCCCGTGACGATGGCGGCGATGAGCGCTCGCTGCATAAACGGAAAGGCGAGAGGTTCAGTTATCCAACTGATGAGCATGTTCATAGCGCGTCTCCCGTCTGATCGCGGCGTCGGGCGCGGCGCGATGCCAGTAAACCATGCTTGGGCGCGAATAAAAACGCGAGCAGGAATACGATGGTTTGCAGGGTGACGATAACGCCACCCGTTGCACCATCGAGGAAAAAGCTCAAATAGGCGCCGCCGGCGCTGGTGATGGCGCCCAGCGTAATGGAAATCAGCACCAGGCGTTCAAATCGGTCGGTGAGAAGGTAGGCGGTCGCACCCGGCGTGATCACCATCGCGATGACCAGAATGGCCCCCACGGTTTGCAATGCGGCAACGGTACAGGCGCTGAGCAGGGTAAAGAAAAGAATTTTCAGTTTCAGTGGAGAAAGCCCAATCGATCGCGCATGGTTTTCATCAAAAAACACCGCCAGCAAATCCTTCCATAACAGACACAGGATTACGAACGTGACGCCGATGATGATTTCCACCTGTAACACATCTTCATCGGCAATACCCAGAATATTGCCGAAGATAATTGACTGGACGTTAACCGACGTCGGATTAAGTGAAATAAT
Organism: Brenneria roseae subsp. americana; assembly: GCF_003115815.1. NCBI lineage: Bacteria > Pseudomonadati > Pseudomonadota > Gammaproteobacteria > Enterobacterales > Pectobacteriaceae > Brenneria > Brenneria roseae. The sequence continues at coordinate 142,044 of NZ_QDKJ01000010.1, forward strand.
TAACAGACCGACCGCAAAGAACGTGGAAAAAATGAAGCCAATAATGGCGTCTTCGCGCAGTCGGGTAATATGCCGGATAAGCGTCATGGCCAACGCGGCCAGCATGCCGGTAAAAAACGCCCCAGCGGCATACGGTAAACCAAGCGCATACGCGCCCGCTACACCGGGAACAACCGAGTGCGACAGCGCATCGCCCATTAACGACCAGCCTTTGAGCATCAGGTATGCCGACAAAAATGCGCAGACGCCACCGACAATCGCACTGACCCAGATCGCTTTGACCATGTAGTTGTAGCCAAAGGGCTGCAATAGAATATCGACCATCAGTCTTTCTTTTCCTCCAGAGCTGAACGCAAAGCGGGAGGATCGCTTTTGGTTGAACCATAGAAAACGGCTGGACGTTCATCATCAGTCAGTACCGTCACTGAACGCGTATCATCATCGTCGTGGAGGTGCGGGCCGCCAAGATTAATATGGCGCAACACGCCGCCAAAGGTTTTTTCCAGATTGCTTTGCGTGAACGTGCTGTGGGTGGGGCCGGCAGCCAGAACGGTCCGGTTGACCAGGATCACGTTATCGCAAAATTCGGGCACACTCCCGAGATTGTGCGTGGCCACCAGAATCAAATGCCCTTCGTCGCGCAGCGTGCGAAGCAGATCGATAATTGCGTTTTCAGTTTTCACATCGACGCCGGTAAACGGTTCATCCAGCAGCAATACGCTGCCTTGTTGCGCCAGCGCACGGGCAAGGAAGACGCGTTTTTTCTGTCCGCCGGAAAGCTCGCCGATCTGACGCTGGCGCAGGCTGGAAAGCCCCACGCGTTCCAGCGACTCGGTAACGATGGCCCGATCCTGCTGACTGGGAATGCGCAGAAAATTCATTTTGCCATAGCGCCCCATCATGACGACATCGGAAACCAGTACCGGAAAGTTCCAGTCCACATCTTCGGTTTGTGGAACATAGGCAACCAGATTCTGCTTCAGGGCCTGAAAAATAGGCTGCTTGTTAAGCCGGACTTGTCCGGTGGTTGGTTTAACCAACCCCATGATACTTTTGAATAACGTTGATTTTCCGCTGCCATTTACCCCGACCAGCGCGCAAATCGTTCCGCCATTCAGTGAAAAAGAGGCATGTCGGATAGCCTGATGCCCGTTACTGTAAGTGACGGAGACATCATCGACGTCTAATGATTGTGTTGCGGTATCACTGCTCATTGATCAAATCCTTTGGCGATGGTTTCTACCGTGACGTTCAGCAAATCAATGTAGGTAGGAACCGGGCCTTTTTCATTTGACAGCGAATCAACATAGAGCACGCCGCCATACTTGGCGCCTGTCTCTTTGCTGACCTGTTTTGCCGGTTTGTCCGAGATAGTACTTTCACTGAATACGACAGGAATGTGTTTCTCCCGGACGGTATCAATCACGCGGCGTACCTGTTGCGGTGAGCCCTGTTCATCCGCGTTGATTGGCCATAAGTACACTTCATTAAATTGATAATCTTTGGCCAGATAGCTAAAGGCGCCTTCACTGGTCACCAGCCACCGTTGGTGTTCAGGAATACGTGAGAGACGTTCACGTAAAGGGGAATCGATCGCTTTGATTTTCTCCGCATAAGCGTTGGCATTACGATTATAGATTTCTGCATTATCCGGGTCGTATTTCACCAGGCCCGCGCGAATATTCTCAATATAGATCAGCGCATTGGATGGCGACATCCAGGCATGGGGATTGGGATTGCCATTGTAGGCACCTTCACGGATGGGCAATGGTGTGATGCCTTCCGTCACGACGACAGCGGGAACATCTTTGACATTTTCAAAGAAACGCTCAAACCAGCGCTCCAGATTCATACCATTCCACAGAATCAACTGTGCTGACTGCGCCTTGACAATATCTCGTGGCGTTGGTTGATAGTCATGAACTTCTGCACCCGGTTTGGTAATTGACTCTACCGTCGCGGCATCACCGGCAATGTTTTGCGCAATATCCTGGATGATAGTAAAGGTAGTAACCACCTTGAGTTTTTCTGCCGCCTGCGTATGGCCGCTGGCTAGCAGGAGTAATGCGCACGGCAAGGCAACACGTCGCAGGAGGGGGGAGAGACAAACCTGAAAACCGATCATGCAAATAATATCCTTACAAAGCGTGAATGTGTCATATGAGAATAATTATCAATATCATTTAAGTCAAGACACAGGAAAAGAAAGGTAGAAGAAGGTGATAGCGTGTTCGACTGGCAACACGGGTGATGGCTGTCTGTGCATGCACATGAGTAAGGAACCCATAATGCTCCTTCGATAACAAAAACTGTGATCTAATTTAATAAATCGTAAGTAGTGTTGCAACGTAACTCTAACGATAACCGGGGAAAATCGCGCTTTTCAGGACAAGTATAGAAGATGACATAAAAACACCATAGAACATAGGGAGATAAATTAACGAAACGGCAGGTCCTGCCGATATAATATAAGTTATATGAATGTGGCATATTTAATCAGGAAGGTGTGGAAACACTATGAGTACAAAATCAGAAAGACGTTGGAAGCTGGCAAGCATAATTTTACTGATCGTATTGGTTGTGTTATTTGTGGTGATGTTGCAGATTGATTAACGGAGAAAAGCGATAAAATTTAGCGGGAAAGTCATTTTCATTTCGCTGTGAGGCCCAAATTGGGCGCTTAGAGGAAAAAGTAGGAATGGATATCCGATATTTCTATAAGGCTTGAAAGCGGGGGACTTTGGCGTCGGGCCTGACAGCCGTATCCTGAAATTTAAGGGTACGAATAATAATGAATTATTATGATCAAGCGAACAGACTATCCGCAGTGTACGCGTTTCTCCGCGTATCTTCTTTATATCAATAAGCGGCTAATTGGACTTATTGGGTAAAGATGTATTTAATCTTATCAATAGAGCGGCTTAGCGCGTAATCGCATATTATTGCGTCATTGATGGCTCTAATCTGTGCGGCATGTCCATGACTGATAAAAAATGGCTTGCCATCGATTACAGAGTGTGTAATAACGCATCTGGGTAAAACGAGGTACAGTTCTGTATATGAATGGCATTTTCAGTAAAGAAGACTTGAGTACAAACGTTAGCGTTGAATACCGCTTCTCTGCCGATCCTTATCTTAGTGCCTCAAGCAGTAACGACTTTGGTTTGTCTGTATAACGCCTCTGGCGGTTTAAACAATTAAAGGAAATATTTGAAATGGCAAAGATTAAAGGTCAGGTTAAGTGGTTCAATGAGTCTAAAGGCTTCGGCTTTATCACTCCAGCTGACGGCAGCAAAGATGTATTCGTACATTTCTCTGCAATTCAAGGCAACGGCTTCAAAACTCTGGCTGAAGGCCAGAACGTAGAGTTTGAAATCCAAGACGGTCAGAAAGGCCCATCAGCAGTAAACGTCACTGCGCTGTAATTTACAGAGCCCGTTGCAAAACCCGCCATGGTGCGGGTTTTTTGTTTTTGGCCGTTTTGAGTTCCTGATATGACGATGGAACCGCGCTGTGGCGAATGAGGAAATGGTACTGATGTCTTACCAATGTCCACTGTGTCAGCATCCGTTATACCGCCGCGAGCGGCAATGGTCTTGTGGCCAACATAGCTTTGATTGTGCGAAAGAAGGCTACGTAAATCTGCTGCCGGTACAATTTAAACGTTCCCGGCAACCGGGTGACAGCGCTGAGATGATGCAGGCGCGTCGGATGTTTCTGGAGGCGGGCCATTATCAGCCGCTGCGGGAATGGGTTACGCAGCGGCTCGATGAAAAACTGGCGGATGAAGCGACCGCATTGCTCGACATAGGTTGTGGCGAGGGGTATTACACCGCCGCTCTGGCGAAACATCTGAAACAACGCAGAGAAATGGCGGTCTATGGGCTGGACGTCTCAAAAGCGGCGATCCAGCGGGCGGCGAAGCGTTATCAGAACGTTGATTTTTGCGTGGCGTCAAGCCAGCGTCTGCCATTCAACGATCGGTCGTTTGACGCCATATTAAAAATTTATGCGCCTTGTAACGATGCCGAATTGCTGCGCACGGTGAAAATGGGTGGATGGGTGATGACGGTATCACCAGGACCTCGCCACCTTTATCAGCTCAAGGCCGAAGTTTACGATCGGGTGCAGTTGCACCCGGTCAAAGATGAGAGGCTGACGGGGTTTGAACTTATCGAACAACAAACGCTGGCCTATCCGATGCAGTTGTCGGGGCAGGAGGGGGCGGCACTGTTGCAAATGACCCCATTTGCCTGGCGGGCGACTCCGGAAGTCAGCCAGCGCTTGCAGGACGCGGCGCAATTCGCCTGTGAGACAGATTTTATTATCCGATTGCATCAGCGCATCGAACCGGCATCCGCATCGTAAGCGCGGTCTGATGCGACTGGATGCCGGCGATAAAAAAGGGGCAGGATCACGGCGATCCTACCCCTTTTTTAGAATATGTCGGAAATGTCAGGCTAAATTACCGATATGCTCATAAAGGATATTACAGCCGATACCAATCAAGATCACGCCGCCCACAATCTCGGCCTTTTTACCGAGCAGCGGACCGATGTAACGTCCAATCAGCATACCTAACGTCACCATGATCATGGTCGCCATCCCAATAACCATGGCGGTATGGAAGATATTGACCTGCAAGAAGGCAAGTCCGACACCAATCGTCATGGCATCGAGACTGGTGGCAACCGCTGTACACATCAAAAGTGCCAGACTATGTTTTTTGATTTTCTCGCTGTGGCAGGTATCTGTTTTTTTGCAGCCTTCGGCAATCATGCGGCCGCCAAGGATCACCAGTAAGGTGAATGCAACCCAGTGATCCCATTCGAGAACGTATTGGCTGGCAAAAAAGCCTAAGGTCCAACCGATTAACGGTGTGATAGCTTCAATGATGCCGAAGATGAGGCCTGTGCGAATGGCGTCCCGAAAACGGGGCTTGTGCAGTACGGCACCTTTACCGATAGATGCGGCAAACGCATCCATAGACATACCAAAAGCCAGAATGAGAGTTGCTGATAAGTTCATTTTAAATAGCCTCGGCTGGGCGGTTCTCCATATCCACGTTGATCATCCCCAACCAGATGATGACCCCCCGTGTCTATGGTCTCGCCTGCCAATCGGCCGCCCGCACCACGCTTTAAACTACCCTTCAAAGGCATAAGGATAGAAAACGAGTATGTTGATACGAGCATTTCTGACGGTAAGATTTGTCAGAAACCGGCTACTCCCCAATGACGGCGCAACCTTAACATATTATTTATGGATTAAACAACAATAAAAGTTTTATGGGTTATTGATGCAATTGATAATTATTTTCATTTAAATAAAAGGAGTTTAAAAAAGCACAAAATAACGTCAGCGTTAATAAGGTTAAAATACCATCAATATGTTATGGGTATGTTTAATAATAATTCAAATTTATATTGAGCCATCTTTATCTTATTGATTTTCAACCATGAAATTATATATTCTTTCCAAATCATCAATCTGACTAACATGTATTAATAAGCGACGCCGTTCCAAATCAATAACCAGAACACCATCCTCAGATAAATTCATACTCTGAATGCGGTTATAAGCAATAAATATATTGGCATAAAAGAACCCTGTTAATTTAAACAACAGTTTTGGGCGTCTGATATAGGCAAGATAGAACGCCATGAATGCCAGGAAAAGTAACAGGGAAGTGGTTATTACCGCACCATTATTCATGACATTCTGATAAATAAGAATTCCCACCAGACCAATGAAAATAAGGGCATCCAGACGACTGACGCGCTTAAGCATAACGCGTAGTTGGGTTTTGCCTTTTAACCGGTCCATGATGAATTCATCGTAGATGGCATAAAGCAGCGCCAATCCGATCAACACCACCAGCGCGATATCCGTAAACGTCATGAGAAACTCCATGGGTAATTAGCAACGTTGAATCTAACATGAAGGGGGAAGAGGTAAATAGGGCCGGGGGGGTTGCACCCCCGGCGATTTGACAGATTACACGCCAAGCAGGCCGATCCAATAACCAAATATACCGATGGCAAAGAAACCGACGATGAGCCACAGCGCGTTGACTTTTCGTCTGAGCAGATACATACAGCCGAACGTCAGCAGCAAAGGAATTAATCCTGGCATGAGCTGGTCGAGAATCGACTGGACCGTGGTGACCGTGGTTTCGCCATTCTGGTTGGTGACCCTCGATACCACAAGCGGTATGTTGACGTGGGTCCACTTGTTAACCAGCGCCCCCATGACAAACAGGCCGAGAATGGATGCCCCCTCCGTCATCTTTTGCAGGAAGCCGCCCCCCATATCGTTAACGATATCCACACCTTTCCGATAACCGTAGGCAACCCCGTAGTAGCGGACCAGCAGGCGTACCAGATTAAACAGAACGAAGAAGAGCACGGGCCCCAGCAAACTGCCGCTCATGGCAATACCGGCCCCCAACGCGGCAAACACCGGGCGGGCCGTCCCCCAGAATATCGGGTCGCCTACGCCTGCCAACGGTCCCATCAGACCGACTTTAAGACCGTTGATCGCCCCATCATCGATGGGCGCGCCGTTGGCGCGCTGTTCTTCCATCGCCATAGTTACCCCAAGCACCGGGGCGGCAACAAACGGCTGGGTGTTGAAAAATTCCAGATGGCGTTTGATCGCCTGTTTACGCTCTTCCGAATTCTCAGGATAAAGACGGCGGATTACCGGCACCATGGAAAAACAGAACCCCAGTGCCTGCATACGTTCAAAGTTCCATGAACCCTGGAAAAGATTGGAGCGAATAAACACCGCGCGAATATCGCTGGCAGTGAGTTTTTTAACTTCAGTTGTTTCACCCATTTTTCTCACTCCTCTTAGTCCAGTTCATTGTCAAGGTCGTTGCTGCTGGCGGCCACCGGCTGGCCCTGAGACTTGTTGTACTTCGGACTCAGTTGGATATACAGCACGGCCATCACAATACCAATCACACCCAATGCAACCAGGTTGAAGTCGGTGAAGGCAGCGGTAACAAAGCCGAGATAGAAGAACGGCATCAGATAGCCTGCGCGCATCATGTTGATAACCATGGCATAACCGACGACGACAATCATGCCGCCCGCGATATTCAGGCCGTTGGTCACGACTTCCGGAATCGAATTCAGCATGGCGTGAACGGCATCAGTACCGACGGAAATCGCGACGATAACGGCAGGGATCGCGATACGCATTGCCTGAAGCAGCAGGGCGGAGACATGAATCCAACTGATCGCGCTTAAATTACCGCGTTCAGCGGCGCTGTCAGCGGCATGCTGGAAGGCGACGGTGATGGTTCGAACAATGATCGTCAGAACCTGTCCTGCGGCAGCCAGCGGAATGGCCAGCGCGATCCCCGCGCCCACGCTCTGACCGCCGGCAATAACCAGAATGGTCGAGATAATGGAAGCCAGGGCGGCATCAGGTGCAACGGCCGCCCCGATATTCATCCAGCCCAGGGCGATCATTTCCAATGTACCGCCGATAATAATCCCGGTTTGCAAATCGCCCAGAACGGCGCCGATAAGCGTACAGGCCACCAAAGGGCGATGGAATTGGAATTCGTCAAGAATAGATCCCATCCCCGAGATGCAAGCTACGATAAATATCAGCACAATTTGAAGTGTGGTGATCTCCATTGTACTTCTCCTATGGATAACGTTTCTGAGTAAAATAATTCGTTACACAGCGATATTTATTAATTGTGTTAACGAGCCATCTTATTAATTAAGTCCATCATTTTGAGCTTGGTATCCGACGATACTTTCCTGACTTCTAATTCAATTCCGCGCTTATCCAGTTCTTTAAACGCAGCAATATCTTTTTCGTCGATAGAGACAGCGTTATTGACCTGAGTCTTGCCCTGACGGAACGCCATTCCTCCAATATTAACGGATGTTATTTTTACGCCGTTTTCAACCAGCGTGACGACATCGGTCGGGTTGGTAAATAAAAACATGACGCGGTCGGATGCATATTTGGGGTTGTCATAAACGCGAATGGCTTTGGCAACATCCACAACATGCGCCGTGACGCCCGGAGGAGCAACCTGAGTCAGCAGGGTTTTACGCACGTGATCGGCTGCAACTTCGTTACTGACGACAATAATACGCGATACATTGGTTTCTTTGGTCCAGCGGGTAGCCACCTGACCATGGATTAAACGGTCATCAATACGGGCCAGCCCGATCTTCATGTGTTCGCCAGTGCCGCTTATGGGCGTGGGCGTGGCGGCCTGCGCTTTGTATGGGGTCGCGGCAACAGGCCCGGCAGTTGTCTGCTGTTTCAGCGCCTTGACCCCATCTCTGCCTGCTTCCAGAGCAATGGAAACCAGATCGGCGAATGCAGGATTGTCATCCCGCGCCATGAAGGTTTCCGCCAGCATCGGAATATTTACCCCGGCGATAACTTCATGATTCTCCTTGTCCGTTACCAGGCGACTGGCCGCGTTGAATGGGCTGCCTCCCCAGGTATCGACCAGGAACAACACGCCATTTGCCGTGTCTAATTGGGATAACTTCTCCTGATATTTTTCTATTAGTGTTTCAGCGTTCTCTCCGGGGACGAAATCGATCCAGGCGACGTTGCTCTGTTCGCCCAGAATCATTTCAGCCGTTTTTAACAGCGGCCCCGCAGTGGCTCCGTGAGTGCATAACATTATCGCAATACTCACTTGCTACCTCCTCATTATTCACGATCAAATTGAATGTGTAATGCGTCAGGAAACAGGGTTAACGCTCATGTGCTGAAAGTTAACCGTCGCGGTATCAGTATGGACGTAACAATCTAACTTGCTTACTTATCCGGTAAATAAATGTCACTATTAACCCAATACTTTCAGCAAGTAGATGCCGGCGCCTAAACGTAACACTACGGTTTGACAGATTTATTTTAGCCATCGAAAAAATAAATAGTGTGACGTTGCTCTAATGCTGATTAGTTAAGAATGGTTATGTCTGGGTTGCGCACATTTTTATCTACATGCGCTTTACCCTGGGGAGCGAAAGCGATGCGGACGAGAAAATTTGTGATGAAATCTCGACAGTTACACGCTAGCTTTCACAGGGAGGGCGGTTTTATAAATCAACCGCCGCAGGGAGAAAGAGGATTGAACATCACGCAATCCTTCAATCTTGATCAATTTTTTCTGCAGGAAACGCTCGAAATCCGACAGGCTGGCAGCCACAACCCGCAGCATAAAATCATGGCTGCCTGACATCAGGTGGCACTCCATTACTTCATCAAACGTCGCAATCTGTTGTTCAAATTTACGGAAGGTTGCCTCTGATTTTGGCTCCAGCGTCAGGGATATGTAAGCGTTTACCGGAAAGCCGGCCTTTTCCTGATCGAGCAGCGCGACATATTGGGCGATCGCGCCAGCGTCTTCCAGATTTTTGAGCCGGCGGGTACAGGGAGTGGCAGACAAGCAAACCCGCTCCGCCAGTTCGGTAGTTTTTAACCTGGCGTCCTGCTGTAATTCATTCAGTATTTGCGCATCAATGCGATCGATTTTCATTGGGTGATACTCGCTGTTTTCCTATTGGTAATGAGATGAAATCACTCATTTATAATGCTATCAGGGTTATTTTTAGTTAAAAGTCACTCTGTAATCAATGATAATTTAAGTGCATCAGGTGAATCGTCAGTCGAATAAAATGCAAATATATGCATTTCTTATGGCTAAAAACATTCGGTGGGAATAGAGATTGATGCGTGTGCTAAGAAAATCGGTGGCGCTGCGAAAAGGGCCGGATGGGGTTTTTCAAACAGGCGCAGCCCATACGCTGAAAGATGACATTTATGGGCTGACGCTGGGCGTGATGTTTATCGCCGTGGGGCTGAATATGCTCAAGCTGTCCGGCATGGTAACCGGCGGCATTGCCGGTATCGCATTACTGATTTCCTATTATGTCCCGCTGTCTATTGGCTTGTTGTTTATTCTGACCAATATTCCGTTCATGATTTTCTGTTACTTCAGCATGGGGCGCAGTTTCACGTTGAAAACCCTGATCGTCAACGTAGCTCTCGGCCTGACGACGCAGGCTGTCCCGCACTTTATTACCATCAGCTATATCCACCCGCTGTTTTCTGCTTTGGTTGGCGGTACCTTTCTTGGCATGGGGATTCTTTCTCTGGCCCGGCACAATGCGTCCGTGGGCGGCACCGGGGTGGTTACCATGTGGCTATACCGACGCTTCAATATCAATGTCGGCAAGACACAGATGTTGCTGGATATACTGGTGTTCCTGCTGTCACTGTTCAAAATGCCTGCCATGCTGTTGTTCTGGTCTGCGGTCAGCGCATTGGCGATGAATGCGATGTTGATGAACTGGCACAAACCGGGCCGCTATCAGGGCGGATGAACAGGTCTTCGTGCGACTACGCGGATGGATAAGATAACGCTCTTACCCCGGAAACCTCAGTCTGTGTACCTTCTCTATTGATTACTGTGCCGGTCCTGGCCGGATAATCAGGCTTTTTAACTGAATCGATTGCTGACTTTTTGCCGGAGATGTCCCCTGTGTCCAAAACGCTCGAACATTATCAACATTTGCATCAAATCCCTGAACTGGGATTTCAGGAATTTAACACCTCGTCATACCTTGCGGATGTTTTGGCACGCGCGGGTTTTAACGTTACGCGCAATGTACATGGTACAACAGGCATTATCGCCGAGTTGGATAGTGGTGTTCCGGGGCCGGTGATGGCGCTCCGTGCGGATATGGATGCGCTCGGCCACATCATTGATGGTGAGCTGGTCGCGCGTCATACCTGCGGCCATGATGCGCATTCTTCTGTCGTGCTAACCACGGCCCAGGAAGTGATGAGCGAGGCGATAGTTAAAAAAGGACGTTTGAAGATCCTGTTCCAACCCGCTGAAGAGCTGGGGACGGGCGCGTTGGCGATGGTGGCGGGAGGGGCTATCGATGATGTCGATATGCTGCTGGGTTTTCACCTGCGCCCTCTTGAAGAGTGTCCAATGGGACAGGCTATCCCGGCGATGCTTTATTCGTCCTGTGCGACCATTGAAGCCGCGATCGCGGGTATCCCGTCCCACGCGGCCCGCCCGCATTTGGGCATCAATGCGCTGGATGCGGCCGTGGCCGCGGTGCAGGCGGTTAATATGATTCATCTCGCCCCCACGCTGACCTACAGCGTCAAGGCGACACGTTTTATCTGCGATGCCGGCGTAACCAATTCGGTGCCTGCCGAAGCTCGCGTATATTGGGATCTGCGTTCGCAATACAATGAGCCGATGGATGAGTTAAAGGCTAAAGTCATCAGCGCGATTGAACATAGCGTGGCGGCGATTGGTGCGACCGCAAATGTTAGCGTGATGAAAGAAATGCCGGCGGCGGTGGTTGACGATGAGGTGACCGCGCTGATTGCCGGTGCCATTGCGGATGTGCTGGGCGCGGATGGGGTGACGGAACCTAAGCTTACCCCCGGCAGTGAAGATTTCTTCCATTACGGACGCCAGCGTCCGCATGTCAAATGCGGCTTTTGGGGATTGGGAACCAACCTGACGCCGGGGCTACACCATCCTGATATGCAATTTGACCTCGAATCGATGGATATTGGCGTCAGGGTTTTTAAAGCCTGTGTGAAAAAAGTATTAGGGTGAAACGTTGTGATCCCCCGCCAATGCGGTGTAGAACATCCTGTTTGTCACGAAGAAAGGGGGAAGAAAATCTTTGTGAAAAAGTCTAAACAACCTGTTAGAGTAATCTTCCCTTAAATTGCTTAGGAGCACTGGGCATCAGCCCTTCCCATGGACTGTCACCGACAAAACGTTAACTGTTTACCTGCACGCGCTGGTGGTTTTCTGTACTCGGTTGGTTTTTCCGGCCATTCTCTGAGTTACTCTGATTCATTCCTATTCTTTCTATTACCATTCAATGTAAATAACGCATTGAAGTCATTTGCTCGTTCATTTTTCGGAGTCTGACATGGAATTTTTGCTGGATCCTTCAATCTGGGCAGGCCTACTGACGTTGGTGGTACTTGAGATTGTTCTGGGTATCGACAATTTGGTGGTTATCGCGATTCTTGCGGATAAATTGCCACCCAGGCAGCGAGATAAAGCTCGCATTATCGGTCTGTCGCTGGCGCTGTTAATGCGCCTGGGCCTGTTGTCTCTGATTTCCTGGATGGTCACGCTGACCCGGCCATTGTTTTACGTTGGTGATTTCAGCTTCTCCGGCCGCGACCTGATTCTGCTATTCGGCGGGATATTTCTGTTGTTTAAAGCGACGATGGAACTGCATGAACGGCTGGAAAATAAATCCCATGACGAAAATGGCAATCGCGCACATGCCAGTTTTTGGGTGGTCGTTGCACAGATTGTCGTGCTGGATGCGGTGTTCTCACTTGATGCCGTAATTACCGCCGTAGGCATGGTTAATCACCTTGCGGTGATGATGACCGCCGTCGTGATCGCGATGGGCGTCATGCTGCTGGCCTCCAAACCGCTGACCAACTTTGTCAACGCGCACCCGACGGTGGTTGTACTCTGCCTCAGCTTCCTGTTGATGATTGGTTTGAGCCTGATGGCGGAAGGTTTTGGTTTCCATATTCCTAAAGGCTATCTGTATGCTGCGATCGGATTCTCTATCCTGATCGAACTGTTCAACCAGATTGCCCGACATAACTTCATGAAGCATCAGTCGCGGCGTCCTTTGCGTGAGCGTACCGCCGAGGCGATTTTACGCCTGATGGGAACCCGGAAAACAACGGATGAAGTGGATACTGAACCGAAAAAAGTGACGACGGATACCTTTGCAGAGGAAGAACGCTACATGATCAGCGGTGTGCTCACGTTGGCATCACGTTCTCTGCGCAGTGTCATGACGCCGCGAACCGAGATTTCCTGGGTAGACTGTGAACGCTCCGTCGATGATATTCGATTGCAACTGCTGGATACGCCGCACAGTCTTTTTCCGGTCTGCCGCGGCTCGCTGGATGAGCTGGTTGGCGTGGTGCGGGCCAAAGAGTTGCTGGTCGCGCTTGAAACGCATACTGATGTGGAAAGCTTCGCAGCGGTGAACCCGCCTATCGTCGTACCGGAAACGCTGGATGTGATTAATCTGCTTCCTGTCCTGCGCCGCGCCAAAGGCAGCCTGGTTATGGTGAGCAATGAGTTTGGCGTGGTCCAGGGGTTGGTGACGCCGCTGGACGTGCTGGAAGCGATTGCCGGTGAGTTTCCTGACGAAGATGAAACGCTGGATATTGTGGCTGATGGCGACGGCTGGCTGGTAAAAGGGGGCACGGATCTGCACTCGTTACAGCAGGTGGTCAACAGCAGCGATTTGGTGAGTCCCAAAGAGGATTATGCCTCGCTGGCCGGGCTGTTGCTGGCACACAGCGATGAGTTTCCTAAAGTGGGTGAAATTATCGAATTACACCAACTGCGCTTTCAGATTCTCGAAGTCTCGGAATATCGTATCGAGCTGGTGAGGGTAGAGAAAATCGCCGACCCGGTTGAGGACGAAGACGCGTAATAACCATTTGTACGCAACAAACAATTTGCGCGCAACATTGCCGCTAGCCGGCGGTGTTGCCGCTAAATCAATAACGTTGATCGCGTTTGCGCATGCGGCGATGCGGCGTGAATCCGAGGGGCTGGTCTCGGCCTTTAACCAATGCATAGACGGTGAAGGCCAACAAAAACGAGGGAGCAGGTTATCGGCGGAAAGGGCTTCCCGCCGAGGGATCATGAACTAAAGGGAATTAGTCGCACTGAACCTTGATCGCCAGACCGCCGCGAGAGGTTTCGCGATATTTGGCATTCATGTCTTTACCCGTTTCGTACATGGTTTCAATGACCTTATCCAGAGAGACGCGAGGTTCGCTGGTGCGGCGCATCGCCATACGGGCGGCGTTGATCGCTTTCACCGAGGCGATCGCATTACGCTCAATGCAGGGGACCTGAACCTGACCCGCAACCGGATCGCAGGTTAAGCCCAGATTATGCTCCATCCCGATTTCAGCCGCGATGCAAACCTGTTCCGGGCTGGCGCCCATCAGCTCCGCCAAACCTGCCGCCGCCATGGAACACGCAACGCCGACTTCACCCTGACAACCGACTTCTGCGCCAGAGATTGAGGCATTCATTTTGTACAAAATGCCAACTGCGCCTGCCGCGAGGAAATAGCGGGTATAGATGCCAGGTCCTACGGGTTCAATGAAGTGATCATAGTACGCCAATACCGCCGGGACGATACCGCATGCGCCGTTGGTTGGCGCGGTGACCACACGTCCGCCTGCCGCATTTTCCTCATTCACCGCCAGAGCAAACATGTTTACCCAATCGACGACGTTCATCGGATCGTTAGAGTTTTTGTCCGAGGAAACCAGCATCCGGCGTAGCGCAGACGCGCGACGTGGAACACGCAGTGGACCGGGCAGAACGCCTTCGGTATTGACACCGCGGTCAATACAGGCCCGCATGGTTTGCCAGATATCTGCGAAGTAATTTTCGATATCCTGACGGCTATGCAGCGCCAGTTCGTTACGCATCACCATGCCGGACAGCGAGAGGCCGCTTTGTTTGCAATGCGCCAACATCTCTTTGGCGGAGTGAAAGGCATAGGGGACAGAGGCTTCCGTTTGCGAAGACTTACCGAAATTCTCTTCATCGACGATGAACCCACCACCAATTGAGTAATAGGTTTTGCTGTAAACCGCTTTACTTCCGGCAAATGCCGTGATCGTCATGCCGTTTTCATGCAACGGCAGGTTTTCGCTGCGAAAAACCATGCCGCCTTCGCGTGGAAAGTCGACTTCATGTCGACCGCCGGCCAGTAACAGACGCTCGCGCTGTTCGACATCACGGATGAACCCCGGAATGGCATCGATATCGACCGTATCAGGCATGTTGCCCGCAAGCCCCATGATGATCGCGATATCGGTATGGTGACCTTTTCCCGTCAATGACAGTGAGCCGTAGACATCGACGGCAATGCGCGTGATGGAGATCAGTAAATCCTGATTTATCAAATCATCGACAAATTGCTTACCGGCTTTCATCGGTCCAACCGTATGAGAGCTAGAGGGGCCAATACCGATTTTAAACATGTCGAAAACGCTTATCACGCAAAAACTCCTTAAAAAGCGCAGGTTACACCCGGAGGTTAGAATAAAACTCGTTAAATCACGCTATTGTAGTGTGGAATATGTTGCAAAGTTTTCTTTTTCGCATGAAATAAACTTATGCTAATTCACAATAGAACTTATATCAGAGAGGATGCGATAGCCGGTATTGCTTACAGAATAGTCGAAAAAGGAGAATTAAACAGCGCCATACCCATGCTGTTGGTGGGGATAATTGGTGGTGCAAAAAAAGTGCTTATG
Source organism: Brenneria roseae subsp. americana (assembly GCF_003115815.1). Lineage (NCBI taxonomy): Bacteria > Pseudomonadati > Pseudomonadota > Gammaproteobacteria > Enterobacterales > Pectobacteriaceae > Brenneria > Brenneria roseae. The sequence continues at coordinate 157,410 of NZ_QDKJ01000010.1, forward strand.
CGTTAATAGCGGTTATGGCGTACTGGAAACGTGCAGGGCAAGCTGGCGGATGATGGCGGCGGTCAATCCCCAGACAAACTGCTGCTGATACCAGGAAAGGTAAACGCGGTGGCGCTTCTTCTGTCGTTCGATATCCAACGGGTAATAGCGTGCCAGCGCAAAGGCATCTTCCAGCGGCATTTCAAATAGTTCGGCAACTTCCGTCTCATTTTGGTGAAAATGGGTCTGGGCCGAGATCAATCCGACAACCGGCGTGACCTGAAATCCACTGATACTGTCCGTGGGCGACAATGTGCCGAGCACCGTCACATTCTGTGGTGGAATCGCGACTTCTTCCTGCGCCTCGCGTAGCGCCGTCGCGATCAGCGAACCATCTTCCCGGTCGGCCGCCCCTCCGGGAAACGCAACCTGACCCGCATGTTTTCGTAAACCCGGCGCACGCCGGGTCAACAGTAATGTCGGGGAAGGGCGGCAAACGATCGGCACCAGTACGGCCGCCTGACGCGGTTGATGCGCCGGAGAGCGGGGGCGCAGTGTTTGCAATTGAAAACGAGTAATAAACGCCGCCAAATCAAATGGCGCTGACGCGATTTGCCTGTCAATGACTGAATGGGTCACGACTCTCTACCTGAACGTTTGGTTGATGATCCAATAAGGGTAAAATGCGGCCGACCTTATCAAAGGTTTCCTGATATTCCGCCTGTTCCTGACTGTCTGCCACAATACCGCCGCCTGCCCAGCAGTATATTTTCCCCTGCTCGGTTAATAACGTGCGGATGGTGATGTTGGTGTCCATGGTGCCACAGAAACTAAGATAGCCAATACTGCCGCAATAGGCATTACGCCGTTGAGGCTCCAGTTCTTCAATAATCTGCATTGCCCGAATCTTGGGGGCGCCGGTAATGGAACCGCCGGGGAAACAGGCTCGCAGTAACGCGGCGGCATGATATGTATCTGGAAGTCGGGCTTCAATAGTGCTGACCAGGTGGTGGACGGCCGGGAAGGGTTCAACGACGAACAGTTCAGGAACGTGGACGCTACCGGGTTCTGCAACCCGGCCAATATCGTTACGCAATAAATCCACGATCATCAGGTTCTCGGCGCGATCCTTATCGGACTGTGCCAGGCGTTCGGCCTGCAAGGCATCAGCGTGTTCGTCGGCCAGCCGAGGCAGCGTGCCTTTGATCGGTCGGGTCTGAATGCGGTTATTTTCAAGCCACAGGAAACGCTCGGGAGAGACGCTGATCACCGTATTTTCAGGCAGACGGATGAAAGCGGAAAAAGGGGCCTTGTTGCCCGCAGACAGACGCAGAAACGCCTGCCATTCATCCCCTTCATATTCCGCGCTAAAACGCTGGGCCAGATTAACCTGATAGCAGTCTCCCGCCAGCAGGTAGTCCTGTATCCGGCGAAATTTCTCGCCGTACTCCGTGCGGGACATGTTGGCGTGCCAGGGGCCGCTGAGTTGAAACGTCGCCCGATCATCATCAGCGGGCGGTGTTGACAACCAGTCGAGTCGTTCCTGAAGTGAGCCTTGTACGATCAGGGTTAGCGTCTGACGCTGATGGTCGGCGATCAATGCCCAGTCATAAATACCGACGGCCATATCGGGTAAATGAATGTCCCGTTCGGCCCGAACCGGCAGTATTTCAATACAACGTCCTAAATCGTAGCCAAACAGGCCGAGCGCGCCGCCCTGAAAAGGAAAATCAGGCTGCGTTTCTGCGGCAATGCCGCAGTCCGCCAGCGCTTGCTGTAAAAGCGCAAACGGATCGCCTTCCACTATTTGCGTTGTTCCGTTCTGCGTTATCGTCGTTTTTTCGCCGCGGGTGGAAAGGGTCATTCGCGGGTCGGCGACCATAATGTCGAAACGATTGTGTGGATGATCGGCAAAACCTGAGTGCAATAGCATCGCCCACGGCTGCCGGGAAAAGGCGGCAAAGCGCGTCAAGAGTGCATCCGGCCGATACGGTAGCGCATGATGGACACAGGAGGCGCTCGGGATGTTTTCGTATAATTTCATGCTTGGCAGGTGACGTTTATTTTGTTTTCTGTCTGTTCGGCTAGCGTATCACAAACCATAACTGCTGGTGTATGACCGAAAGAGCGTGCGATGATACGCGCCAGATTGGTTATCAGGAATTTATCATGATTGCAGGCATGCCCGCGTTGACGCATCAACAGCAGCAAGAAGCAGTAGAACGGATTCAGGAACTGATGTCACAGGGAATGAGCAGTGGTCAGGCGATTGCGCAGGTCGCGGCAGAAATTCGTGAAACCCATCAAGGTGACAGTGTCACTGCAATGTTCGATGATGAAGACGATCGGGACAACGGTCAGGACGACGACGAGGGTACGTTTGACGATGGTGAAGAAGAGGAAGAACACTGATCGTTATTCCTCTCCTGATACGAATTAATACACCGCTATACCGCCGCGATGGCTTTGATTTCGATTTTAAATTTCGGGTGCATCAGCTTGGCCTGTACGGTGCAACGCACGGGCGCGTGGCCCGGTACTACCCAGGCATCCCAGGCGGCATTCATGGCCTCGAAATCACCGGCGTCAGCCAAAAAGATCGTGACATCCAAAAGCCGGCTTTTATCTGTTCCCACCCGTTGCAGGATCGCATCCAGCGCGGCCAGCGCATTTTCTGTCTGGGCTTGCGCCCCGTCATCCAGATTCTCCGGCACGCTGGTGTAGTACAGCGTGTTGTTGTGAATAACCGCGTCAGACCAGCGGTCTTCAGGATTGATTCGCTGAATTGGCATGAGGATATCGTCTCCATTTGGGGGTAAATAATGGCGCTAAGCGTAACATAATCTTTTCCGCGTTCATTACTTTCTCAGGGGAAAGTCCGGGCGGATTTAGAGTGGTAGTGATAGTGGAGTATTGGCATAATCAGCCGGGCGGCGTCACTGGATAGCGCTGGCAGTCTGAACCTGACTTAAGAGAGACAGCGTGACAAGCGATCGTGTAATTGATGATTTTGCAACCGATGGGGCGTTAGCCAAGGCTATCAGCGGATTTAAACCGCGTGAACCGCAGCGACAGATGGCGCAGGCGGTGGTTCAGGCCATTGACAGCAAGCGGGCGCTGGTGGTCGAGGCGGGAACCGGTACCGGGAAAACCTACGCTTATCTGGCGCCTGCGCTGCGGTCGGATAAAAAAGTCATCATTTCAACGGGGTCAAAAGCCTTACAGGATCAGCTTTACAGCCGGGATTTGCCCACGGTCGCGCAGGCGCTGAAATACAAGGGCAAACTGGCGCTGCTTAAAGGCCGCTCCAATTATCTTTGTCTCGAACGGCTCGATCAGCAATCGCTGGCGGGAGGGGACTTATCCGCGGAAACACTCAGTGAACTGGTCCGGCTGCGGGGCTGGTCTTCTGAAACAACGGAAGGCGACGTAACCACCTGTGGCGGTGTGGCGGAAGACAGTCCGATCTGGCCGCTGGTAACCAGCACCAACGACAATTGTCTGGGCAGCGACTGTCCGCGTTACAAAGAGTGTTTTGTGGTAAAAGCCCGTCGCAAGGCGATGGATGCCGATATCGTCGTGGTAAATCACCATCTTTATCTGGCGGATATGGTGGTGAAAGAAAGCGGTTTTGCCGAACTGATCCCGGAAAGTGACGTGGTTATTTTCGATGAGGCGCACCAGATCCCAGATATTGCCAGTCAGTATTTTGGTCAGCAGCTCTCCAGTCGCCAACTGATGGATTTGGCCAAGGACATTATCATTGCCTATCGGACGGAAGTGCGGGATGCGGCTCAGCTACAGAAAAGCGCCGATCGTCTGAGCCAGAGTACGCAGGATTTTCGGCTGGCATTGGGCGACCCCGGCTTTCGCGGCAATCTGCGGGAAGTGCTCAACCAACCCCATCTTCAGCGTGCGCTGGTGCTGTTGGATGACGCGTTGGAACTCTGCTATGACGTCGCCAGGCTCTCATTGGGACGCTCCGCGCTGCTTGATGCCGCCTTTGAGCGGGCAACGTTATATCGCAGTCGCCTGAAACGCCTGCGGGATGTTCAACAACCGGGCTACAGTTACTGGTATGAGTGCAATTCCCGCCACTTTGTGTTGGCGCTGACGCCGCTGTCCGTCGCCGATCGCTTCCGGGAACTGATGAAAGAAAAACCGGCGGCGTGGATATTTACCTCCGCCACGTTATCCGTCAACGAACAGCTGAAACATTTTACCGATCGGCTTGGTCTGGAAGAGGCCGGTACGCTGTTATTGCCCAGTCCGTTTGACTATGCGCGCCAGGCGTTGCTCTGTGTGCCGCGCTATCTGCCGGAAACGAATCAGCCGGGCGCCGCGCGTAAGCTGGCAGCCATCTTGCGCCCGTTGATTGAGGCCAATCAGGGTCGCTGTTTTATGCTGTGCACATCGCACCAGATGATGCGCGATTTGGCCGCCGAATTTCGCGCCACGATGACATTGCCTGTGCTGTTGCAGGGGGAAACCGGCAAAGCGCAGCTACTGTCGCAGTTTGTGTCTGCGGGGAATGCGCTTCTTGTGGCAACCAGCAGCTTCTGGGAAGGTGTTGACGTACGCGGCGACGCCTTGTCCTGCGTGATCATCGATAAATTACCCTTTACTTCGCCAGACGATCCGTTATTGAAAGCGCGCATTGAAGATTGTCGCCTGCGTGGCGGGGAGCCGTTCGACGACGTCCAACTGCCTGACGCCGTAATTACGTTAAAGCAGGGCGTTGGCCGTCTGATTCGTGACACGGACGATCGCGGGGTACTGGTGATTTGCGATAGCCGATTAGTGATGCGCCCTTATGGCGCCGTTTTCCTCAACAGTCTGCCTCCCGCTCCCCGCACCCGGGATATGGCGCAGGCCATTGCATTTCTTACCCAAAAAGCGTAACGGGTAATGATGTCGGATAGACCGTGAGATGAAGGAATGCAATACGCTGATGGTTTGAAAGATGACGAGGGTGCCGGGTGGTATGTTATCATGCGCGCCGTTAAGATTTATATCCCCGCCTGAGGTTGGCATGTCTACGCGAATTCTAGCGCTTGATACCGCGACGGAAGCCTGTTCTGTCGCTCTCTGGAATGATGGTGAAATTCATTCTTTGTTTGAAGTTTGTCCTCGTGAGCATACTCAGCGAGTGTTGCCAATGGTCCAGCAGGTGCTGGCTGAAAGCGGCGTAACGCTTGGCGAACTGGATGCGGTGGCGTTTGGTCAGGGGCCGGGTAGTTTTACTGGCGTGCGAATTGGTATTGGCATCGCTCAGGGGCTTGCATTAGGCGCAGAATTGCCGATGATTGGCGTTTCCACACTGGCAACTCTGGCTCAGGGCGCGTTTCGGCGGGTTAATGCCTCACAGGTATTGGCCGCCATTGATGCCCGCATGGGTGAAGTTTACTGGGCGCAGTATCAGCGTGATGTCGATGGCGTCTGGCAAGGCGACGCTTCCGAGGCCGTCCTGACGCCACAGCAGGTGCAAACGCTGACGGCCGGGTTGCAGGGGGAATGGGCAACGGCGGGAACGGGTTGGCAAACCTATCCCGGTCTGGTGAGCCAGGCTGCGTTGACCTTGCGTGATGGCGACATGTTGTTACCGCAGGCCGAGGATATGTTGCCGCTGGCGTACCAGCAATGGCGTGCCGGGCGGGCGGTGAGCGTTGAACAGGCCCAGCCGCGTTATCTGCGTAACGAAGTGGCCTGGAAAAAACTGCCGGGACGTTGAATATCCAAACTATTACCCTATAAGATGACGGCTTTCAGTCATGGGAGCCGTTGTTCCCGGATGGAAGAAAACAGCAACTTATTCGATGCGTTATAGTCTAATTATCAGACATTGAAAAAGGTGTATGTCATGACAATGATTACAATGCATATGAAACCCAAAACATTGCCGATACGGACCGCATGGCGCGGTATTGCTGTTGCTGCTGTGTTGATGCTGTCTGGTTGCGTGAGTGTGCCTGATGCAATTAAGGGAACGTCCCCAACCCCGCAGGACGATCTCGTGCGGGTAATGAATGCACCGCAGCTGTATGTCGGTCAGGAATCGCGTTTTGGTGGCCGGGTGGTCAATGTGCACAATGATGCCAACCGAACCCGACTGGAAATCGTCAGCCTGCCTCTCGACAGCGGAGCCAGGCCGCAACTGAATCAGCCTTCGGAAGGCCGTTTCGTTGCCTATGTGAATCGCTTCCTGGAGCCGGTTGATTTTAAAAATCGATTGATCACCGTCGTCGGCCCCATTACGGGATCTGAGCAAGGTGCCATCGGTGACAAACCCTACCGCTTTGTCGTGGTGGACGTGCAGGGATACAAGCGCTGGAATGTAAGACAGCAGGTGATGATGCCGCCTGGCGCTTATGGTCCGTGGGGATGGGATATGCGCTATGGCCGAGGCTGGGGACCCGGATGGGGTTTCGGCGGCGGTTGGTATGGTCCTGTGCAGGTTGAAAATGTCGTAACAGAATAAAAAGTTGTTACGGATGAAAGAAAATCAGGCGACTTAGGTTGCCTGATTTTTTTTGTGGCCTGCCGCTCCTGCATTTTTTGAACAAATTATTAACATTAAATAAGTGATCGCTCTCGCAACCTTGACATTGTTTGCTAGCCAACTGGTAAGCTGAGTTAAAATAATGTTAATTGATGGTTTAATGCTGAGGTGAGCGATGCCACTGAAAAAATATCTCGGGAGTGACGTCTTGGAAAAAATCTGGTTATCACGCTATCCGGCCGCGGTGCCTGCCGAAATCGATCCGGATCGTTTTGCCTCACTGATTGACATGTTTGAAAGTACGGTAGCGCGGTATGCCGATCAGACGGCATTCATCAACATGGGTGAAGTGATGACCTACCGCAAACTGGAAGAGCGTAGCCGGGCTTTCGCGGCCTATCTGCAAAACCGGCTTGGATTGAAAAAAGGTGACCGCGTCGCCTTGATGATGCCCAACCTGTTGCAATATCCGGTCGCGCTATTTGGCGTGCTGCGGGCAGGAATGGTGGTGGTGAACGTGAATCCGCTGTATACGCCGCGGGAACTGGAACATCAGCTTAAAGATAGCGGGGCCAGCACGATCGTCATCGTGTCCAATTTTGCCCATACGCTGGAGAAGGTTGTCGATAGTACACCGATAAAGCACGTTATCCTGACCCGAATGGGGGATCAACTCTCCACGGCAAAAGGGACGTTAGTCAATTTTGTTGTCAAATATATCAAGCGGCTGGTGCCGAAATATCATCTGCCGGATGCGATCTCTTTCCGTCGGGCATTGCAGGAGGGGCGCCGACTGCAATATGTCAAGCCTGACATTATCAATACCGATCTGGCTTTTCTGCAATATACCGGGGGAACGACTGGCGTTGCCAAAGGCGCGATGCTGACGCACCGCAACATGCAGGCGAATCTGGCGCAGTGTAAAGCCGCTTACGGACCCGTACTGCGGGAGGGGCAAGAGCTGGTGGTGACGGCACTGCCGCTGTATCACATTTTTGCGCTGACGGTGAACTGTCTGCTGTTTCTTGAACTGGGCGGCAAAAATCTGTTGATTACCAATCCGCGTGATATTCCGGCCGTCGTTAAGGAATTGAAACAATATCCCTTTACGGCGGTCACCGGGGTGAACACATTATTTAATGCCTTGCTGAATAACAAAGAATTTCATGAGCTCGATTTTTCCACCCTGAGATTATCTGTAGGCGGCGGCGCATCGGTACAGCAGGCGGTTGCCGAACGTTGGGAAAAACTCACGGGTAAACATCTGCTGGAAGGCTATGGGCTGACGGAAAGTTCACCCCTGGTGTCGGGTAACCCCTATGACATGAAGCATTACACTGGCAGCATCGGATTGCCGGTTCCTTCCACGGATGTCAGGATCCTTGATGATGATGGCAATGACGTCGGCCCCGGTGAGTCTGGCGAACTATGGATTCGCGGCCCGCAGGTGATGCTGGGTTATTGGCAGCAGCCGGCAGCCACCGATGAAGTATTGAAAGAGGGCTGGCTGGCAACCGGTGACATTGTCACTTCTGATGATGAAGGATTTCTGCGGATTATCGACCGCAAGAAAGACATGATTCTGGTATCCGGCTTTAACGTTTATCCTACGGAAATTGAAGATGTGCTGACCCGTCATCCAAAAGTTTCTGAGTCTGCGGTGGTGGGGATACCGAACGACGTGTCGGGAGAAGCCGTGAAGGCCTTTGTGGTGCGCCGGGATCGTTCGTTAACAAAAGATGAATTGATTACGCATTGCCGCCGTAATCTTACGGGGTATAAAGTGCCGAAGGAAATTGAATTTTGTGAGGATTTACCCAAATCAAACGTAGGAAAAATTCTGCGCCGGGAGTTGCGGGATGATAAAAATCCTCAGATGAAAAAGGCTGTCAACGCCTGAATTCCGGAGCAATTGCGATGATTTATCAATAAACGTCTGCCAGAAGCCGGAAGGACACGATATCATGGCTATCGCCATAGAAAGTGGCGTCGTGTCGATCGGCTTGCGGGAATAGATCCGCAAGAGGGACGTCAGCCCCTGTTATCCCATTCACGCCGGTTCGTCCGGCGTGACTTTTTATATTTATAAGCTATCAAGAGAATGATGTTTTGAATTATCAGTTGATCACCACCGATACCGGGTTAAAACAAGTTTGCACACAGGCGCGCCAGTATCAACGGATCGCGTTGGATACGGAGTTCGTCAGAACGAGGACGTACTACCCGCAGTTAGGGTTGATTCAATTGTATGATGGCGAACAGCTTTCGCTTATCGATCCGCTGGAGATTACCAACTGGCTTCCTTTTCAGGAACTGTTGCGCGATGAGCAGGTCACCAAATTTCTGCATGCCGGCAGCGAAGATCTGGAAGTATTTCTCAATGCTTTTGATCTGTCGCCTACGCCATTTATTGATACCCAGATTCTGGCCGCTTTCCTGGGTAAACCACTTTCTTACGGCTTTGCTGCGCTGGTCGCCGAGTATATGGACGTGACGCTCGATAAAAGTGAATCACGCACTGACTGGCTGGCTCGTCCGCTGAGTGAAAAACAGTGTGACTATGCGGCTGCGGATGTGTTCTATCTATTGCCGATGGCGATTAAACTGGTCGAAGAAATCAACGCTGCCGGATGGACAATGGCCGCGCAGGATGAGTGTCGCCTGCTTTGTCAGCGCAAACAGGAAATTCTGGCGCCCGAGGTGGCTTATCGTGAGATAGGAAATGCCTGGCAGTTACACGGTCGTCATCTGGCTTGCCTGCAACGCCTTGCCGAGTGGCGTTTGCGTAAGGCCCGTGAGCGCGACAGCGCGGTAAATTTTGTAGTGCGCGAGGAAAACCTTTTACAGGTTGCCCGATGCCTGCCATCGTCATTAGGGGAGTTGGACTCTTTGGGGCTTAGCGGTCCGGAAATTCGTTACCACGGTAAAACGCTATTGTCTCTGGTCGCGCAAACGAGCGGTATTGCCGACGCTGACTGCCCGGCGCCGGTAATCAATTTGATTGATTACCCTGGCTATAAAAAGGCATTCAAGGATATTAAAGCCATGGTGCAACGCTACAGCGAAAGCAGTGGATTATCTGCTGAACTGCTGGCGTCACGGCGTCAAATTAACCGGGTGCTTAACTGGCACTGGAAATTAACCGGGCAGGATGCCTTACCTGAAATGTTCTCCGGCTGGCGCAATAATTTATATGGCGATGCGCTACGGGAAATCCTGCGGGGATATTAATCAGCGCTAACTGAAATTAATCGCTGTTCACCCATTATTGATAGACGTATTTTCAATATGGGGGGAGCGATTATTTCAGATATTTCTCAGAAAATATTGACGGCGTTTTTGCACCAATCTATTTATTGGGCGTTTGTTTTTTAAACACGAGACGGCGGCGAGCGTCAGATAAAACGATCGTCCAGAAATAAAAAGCAGGAATAAAAAAGGAAATACAAAGTCTGGATGGCCAATAAAGACTGGATATATATACAATATCCCCTGCAAAATTAGCAGGGGATAGTTATGGCAGAAAAATCATTTAGGTGTTTCTTCCGCCTCTGGCAATGTGACGTTCAACTCAAGTACGGAAATATCATCTCCTTTTTGCTCTAGTTGAACGGTTACCATTTCCGGGTCAATCTGTACATATTTACAGATGACCTCAAGTATATCCCGTTTTAGTTGCGGCAGATAATGGGGTTCACTATCTCCCCGACGTCGCTCCGCGACAATAATTTGCAGCCGTTCCTTGGCAATATTGGCTGTCGTTTTTTTGCGGGACAGAAAGAAGTCGAGTAATGCCATGATTTATCCCCCAAAAAGTCGTTTAAGGAAACCTTTCTTCTCTTCCTCTACAAAGCGAAAAGCCTTCTCTTCGCCCAACAGGCGGTCTACGGTATCCGCATAGGCTTTGCCGGCATCGGATTCGACATCCAGAATAACCGGTTCACCCTGGTTCGACGCGCGGAGTACTGACTGATCTTCAGGAATCACGCCCACCAGCGGAATTCTGAGGATCTCAAGCACATCTTCCATGCTCAGCATATCGCCGCGGCTTACCCGGCCTGGGTTATAGCGGGTCAGCAGCAGGTGTTCCTTGATAGGCTCTTCTGAACGTTCCGCCCGGCGCGATTTTGACGAGAGAATGCCAAGAATACGGTCGGAGTCGCGAACGGAAGACACTTCCGGGTTGGTGGTGATGATAGCTTCATCGGCGAAATAAAGCGCCATCAGCGCGCCGGTTTCGATGCCCGCCGGCGAATCACAAACGATGAAGTCGAATTCCATTTCGCCCAGATCGTTCAGTATTTTCTCGACGCCTTCACGGGTCAACGCATCTTTATCACGCGTTTGCGACGCGGGCAGAATGTACAGATTATCCGTGCGCTTATCTTTGATCAGCGCCTGATTCAGTGTCGCATCACCTTGAATAACATTAACAAAATCATAAACCACGCGACGCTCGCATCCCATAATCAGGTCGAGGTTACGTAAACCGATGTCAAAATCGATGACAACGGTTTTTTTCCCTTTCCGGGCTAAACCGGTAGCAATGGCCGCGCTTGAAGTGGTCTTGCCAACGCCCCCTTTACCCGATGTAACAACAATGATGCGTGCCATAAATGTTTCCTTGTCAAAGGGTTCAGAACGTATCCCGTCAGGCTGTTCTCATTGTCACGGTCGGTGACGACAACGCCCGCTGGCATAGGTACTAGTCTAGAGGTTTTATGTTTAAAACATTGTCCAGCAGGTTCAGGTTTATCCTTGCAGCCTGCCCGGAGTATGAAGCGGGTATCTGATCGCTCAGCCAATAACGGCCGGCGATGGATACAAGCTCAGCGGCCAGATGCGTGCAAAATATCTGGCTTTGTACATCGCCAGACACGCCGGCGAGGGCGCGGCCACGCATCATGCCATAAATATGAATATTGCCATCGGCAATCACCTCGGCGCCCGCGCTGACACTGCTGGTTACAATCAAGTCGCAGTTCCGGGCGTAAATCTGCTGACCGGAGCGTATCGGTGTATTGATGACTTTGGTTTTTACCGCGGCAGGAACATCAGCAACGGGTTCGATCGGACGGCGTTGCGCTTTGCCCTCGCTCAGCAAAGGTAAGCCTGCCAGCGTAATCGCCTGTTTCAACTGTTCGTCTTTACAGCCGCTGACGCCAACGACGCGCAGTCCGGTCGATGAAATAGCCTGTTGTAATGTTATCCAGTCGGTTTCCGCCGTCAATGCGGCGACATTAATGACAACGGGGGCATTTTTCAGAAAAGCGGGCGCTTGCTCGATCTTTTCCTGCAGTGCCTGATAAATTACCTCGGGTTGGGAATCATGCAAATGAACAACCGATAAGGTAAAGCTGCTGCCTTTTAGCTCAATTGGCGTTAGTGACATCTATCCTGACTCAGTTTCAGCATCTTTTTAATCCCCAGAGTAACATTTGAGACATGATATTCCAGAGCGCTGTAAGCATGTTATAGTCACAATTATATACAGGCAAGACGCCATTCCCATTAAACAGAGTAAAAAAGATGTTTTGTGTGATCTATCGAAGTGCCAAACGTGACCAGACATATCTTTATGTCGAAAAAAAAGACGATTTTTCTCGCGTTCCGGAAGATCTGATGAAAAGTTTTGGTACGCCGCATTTAGCCATGTTATTGCCGCTGGATGGCAGTAAGAAATTGGCCAATGCCGATATTGAAAAGGTGAAACAAGCACTCCGGGATCAGGGCTTTTATCTGCAGATCCCACCTCCGGTGGAAACGTTATTAAAGACGCTTTGGTAAATGTAAAAAATTAATACCGGCGTTTATTTTCAGATAATGCCTTAGCCGTAATATTACGCTGTGGCGTATTCCAAAAAGCAACCTAAATAATCAGATCTCTCGTTGGAATCGTCAGCGTCGTATTTAACCGGCATCATCGCCGGATGACTTTACTCACTATTGTCAGCGATAGAAATTTGTCCGTTTGTTTTATACTGTGGCGTTCTCTACAGCGATTGGTGACGCTGGTGGCAGAATTGCTATCCGGAATCATGTAGAAGAGGTTCCTGTTTCAGCATCGGCGATGCCATACTCTTTGTCGTGCGTTGGCATTATGATAGGTATGCGGTTGCCTTCAGGGCGATAGCCGACGGCGCAAGACAGCGGGAACGAACTGTTTTTACATAATCACTCAACAGACAGGGCAGGAGAATATCCATGTATCAACACAGAGACTGGCAAGGCGCATTGCTTGATTTCCCAGTCAACAAAGTAGTATGTGTCGGTAGTAACTACTCGGAACATATCAAAGAAATGGGCAGCGCAACGCCAACCGAGCCAGTGTTGTTCATCAAACCTGAAACGTCACTGTGTGATTTGCGTCAGCCAGTGGCCATTCCTAAAAACCTTGGCACCGTCCATCATGAAGTTGAACTGGCCGTACTTATCGGTACGCCGCTGAAGCAGGCGAATGAAGAACGTGTCGCGCGGGCAATTGCCGGTTACGGCGTCGCGTTGGATTTGACGCTGCGTGATTTGCAGTCCGAATTGAAAAAGGCCGGACGGCCATGGGAAAAAGCGAAGGCGTTTGATGGCTCCTGTCCTCTTTCCGGTTTCATTCCGGTATCCGAGTTCGGCGATCCGCAGCAAACTGAACTGGGTGTCAAAGTGAATGACGAGGTTCGTCAGCAGGGGAATACCCGTGACATGATTACGCCGATTCTGCCGTTAATTGCCTATATGAGCCGCTTCTTTACGTTGCGTGCGGGTGACATCATCCTGACCGGTACGCCGCAAGGCGTCGGGCCGATTCAATCCGGCGATATGCTGAAAATCACCGTCAACGATCGTACCCTGAACACCCGCATTATCTGATTATCTGGCTACCCGTTCCGCGCGGATGGGTAGCAAAACTTGCTCCCGCCTGCTAAACCCGTTATACAGAGCACCCAAAAAAGATTAACTGGAAAAGAAAATGACTGAACGCCCTTTTTGGCAGCACAAGACATTGTCAGAGATGTCCGATGATGAATGGGAGTCGCTGTGCGATGGCTGCGGTCAGTGCTGTTTGAATAAGCTGATTGATGAGGATACGGAGGAAATTTATTTCACCAACGTAGCCTGTAATCAACTGAATATAAAAAGCTGTCAATGTCGGAACTATGAACGTCGTTTTGAGTATGAGCCTGACTGCATCAAGCTGACTCGAGAAAACCTGTTGACTTTCAACTGGCTACCGGCAACCTGCGCCTATCGTCTGATTAATGAAGGGAAAACGTTGCCGCATTGGCACCCGCTGATTACCGGCTCCAAGGCCGCGATGCATGGTGAACGGATTTCTGTGCGCCATATTGCCGTGCGTGAAAGTGAGGTTATTGACTGGCAAGATCACATTTTGAACAAACCGGCGTGGGCAAGGTAGCCATAATCCGTGTTCTTCCCTGTGCAATTTCCAATATGCTGTATAATTTTAATACACCAGCAATAAGCACAGGAGGAAGAACAGATGATTAACTTTGAAAAAATCATTATTCAATACAGCGATCAGTACACTGATTTTGCTGCCTCCACGATCGCTTTTATGGAAAGTCAGCAGAAAGCGATCAACGCTGATGAGGTGTCGAAAAATATTCCTAAAGAGAAGAGACAATTTTTCAAAGAGAGATTAGTCCATTACCGGCGTATCTATCGCCCTCAGCAGTGAAGGAGCGTTCTGTGTTTCAACCTGATCACACTCTGCCCGGGTGTGATCCCGGGCTTTTTGTTTTTTTCTGATACTCAGCGACTGAAGAGGTCGCGACGTTTAGGACGGAAAGGCTGAGCAATCAGGACCAATACCGCAATCAGTAAATAAGCCGCGAAAATACCGACTAACCACTGTGGCATTTCCAGCGACAACAACTGCCATTGACGTTCGGAACAGTCTCCCGAAGCATTGAACACCGCTGGAATCCATTTATCCAGCGGCAGCCATGATGGAAAACTGACAAAGAAGTCACAGGTGTTAAAAGGTGACGGGTTAAGCAGTATATCCGTATGTTTCCAGGCGAGGCGCAGACCTTCAAATGCGCTGTATATCCAAAGTCCGATCGCGGGATAACGCAGCAAGCTGGCCGGGGCAATTGCCCCCAGCAAACCTGCGCCCATCACACCAAAAAGCGCATTGCGTTGATAGATGCAAAGTACGCAAGGCTTCAAGAGCATGACGTGCTGGAAATAAAGCGCGACCAATTCCAGAATCAAGGCTGTCAACGCCAGTAACAACCAGGCACCGCGCCCGCGTGAGCAACGGTTAAGAAATCGCAACATAACAAGTATTCCATGCTAAAAATGATCGAATCAGCAGTGTAAACCGATTTGGTTTCACCACCATCATTTCACTGTGCAAAACGTAACAATCTATTTATTTGATTCTTTTCTTTAATTCTATGACGGTACGGCGATGGCGAAGAAGCTATCGGGTTCTCCGCCATCACTTTCCCACCGTCCAACTACTATACACGATTGTGACGATTAGTGGCTGCCTGCTCATGCAAATCCAGCGTCGTAGCAGGAAACGATAAGCGGCACGAGCGTGAATTCAACTCCGGCAGGGAGTAGCATCATATCTGAAATTTTTTATAATCAAGCGGGAATATATCGTCGGCAGCCCCAATGGTTTGGTTTGCAGTCACAGTTTTACCTTGAATGTGATTTGTGTATGGCTGCGACGCTATATCATGTTTAGTTCGTCTGGTATGATGAGTCAGCTGTCATCGGTAAATATCGCTACGGAATATCAAACTCATGGTCATAAAGGCGCAAAGTCCGGCTGGGTTCGCGGAAGAATATATCATTGAAAGTATATGGAATAACCGCTTTCCTCCAGGTTCAATTCTGCCAGCAGAAAGAGAGCTTTCCGAACTGATAGGGGTAACCCGTACGACGTTGCGCGAGGTGCTTCAGCGTTTGGCGCGTGATGGCTGGCTAACCATTCAGCATGGAAAACCAACGAAAATCAATAACTTCTGGGAAACTTCCGGGCTGAATATTCTGGAGACCCTGGCGAGACTCGATCATGATAGCGTACCGCAACTGATTGATAATCTTCTGGCTGTGCGAACCAATATTGCGGCGATTTTTATCCGCACGGCGTTGCGGCAACACCCTGAAAAAACGCGCGAAGTGTTAACGCAGACGGGCTCGGTAGATGACAACGCGGATGCTTTCGCTCAGCTTGATTATAATGTTTTCCGCGGACTGGCTTTTGCCTCGGGCAATCCTATCTATGGCCTTATCCTTAACGGATTGAAAGGCCTGTATATCCGCGTTGGCCGCTATTATTTCTCTAATCCCGATGCGCGCAAACTGGCGATGGATTTTTATGGCCGGCTGGAAGTATTGTGCCGCGACGGGTTGTATGAGCAGGTGATGGATGTGGTCAGACACTACGGTAAGGAAAGCGGCGCCATCTGGCACAGTATGCAGAGCGCCATCCCACGGGATATTGCTGACATTCGCCGTTGAGCAAACCTGAAAAAATCGCTGCGGAATAACGGCCTATTCCTGCCGTCGTAAAAA